>JAPONS010000109.1 GCA_026713825.1 Chloroflexota bacterium
CGCCGGGCGGCGCGGGGGGGAGGGGGCGGCCCGCCGCAGATAGTGCATTGCGGCGGGGGTCAGTCGTCATCGGCGGGCTGCCCTCCGCCGGTCGAGAGGGCGGCGTCTGGGTTGGCGTCGGCGGGCGCGGCATCTTCGGTGAGCGCCTGCGGGCTCTCGCGCCGCCGGGCGAGGAAGTTGGGGAAGAGGTAGACGACGGCCAAGATGATCACGCCTGTGACGATGGAGGAGTCGGCGAGGTTGAACACCGGCCACGCGCCGACGTCGAGGAAGTCGGTCACGCGGCCCAGCACGAGACGGTCGATGAGGTTGCCGACGGCGCCGCCGAGCAGCAGCCCCATGCTGACGCGAACGCGCCAGTCGCCGCCGGCGTGGGCGTGGTAGAAGTACAGCAGCACGCCGATGCCCACGACGGAGGCCGCCGTCATCACGACGGCCTGATTGGGGAAAAGCCCGAAGATGGCCCCGCTGTTGGTGACGTGCGTGAGGCGGAAGAACCCCTCGGCGGGCACGGACTCGCCGATGCGAAGGCCCTCGCGCACCAGCGCCTTCGAGAACTGGTCCGCCGCGAGGGCCAGCGCAAAGACCAGCATCGCGAGGGTGTCGGTCAGAAGGAAGGGACGTTGCGTGACGGGTTGCTGCACGGCTATCGATGCCCCTGGTGTGTGAGTGTACTCAGGATAGCAAGGATGTTTCTCCGAGGATATGGGGTGCTATCCTCAAACAGGCGGGGTTAGATTAAGGAGAAACTCCATGGGCTACTCGGTGATCATTGAGAAGGGCCCCACCAGCTTCGGCGCCCAGGTCCTTGACCTGCCGGGGTGCGTGGCCGTGGGCGACACGCGAGATGAGGTTTACGCCCTCATCCTGGAGGCGATTGAACTTTACATCGAGGCATTGCGGGAAGAGGGCCTCCCCGTTCCAGAACCCCAAACCTACGAGCTCGTGGAAGCGACCGCCTAGAGCCCCCCTACCCCACCAGCGGGTCCGGGTGCTCTATGAGGACCTTGGCGACCTCCGGGCGAATGAGCCCGTTCTCTGGCACCTCGCCGCTGGTCATCAGGTTGCGCAGGAGCGTGCCGCTGAACTGCTCCTGGTGCTCGGGGCCGTGGGGGCAGGTCTTCTCGTTCACCACGCTGCCGCACTTGCGGCACATGAAGAAGGACGTGAAGAACATCGGCGTGATGCCGAGGTCCGGGAAGTCGTCGAAAATCTCCTGCGCCGCGTAGGGCGTGTAGTAGCTGCCGACGCCCGCGTGGTCGCGCCCGACGATGAAGTGGGTGCAGCCGAAGTTCTTGCGCACGATGGCGTGGAAGATGGCCTCCTTGGGCCCCGCGTAGCGCATCTCCGTCCGAAGCACCGCCATGACGGCCCGCTCCGGGCGGTAGTAGTTCTCCAGCAGCGCCTCGTAGGTGGTCAGGATGGCGTCGTCCGTGAAGTCGCCCGACTTCTTGCGGCCGATGACGGGGTTGATGAAGAGGCCGTCGACGAAGCTGAGCGCCGACTTCTGCACGTACTCGTGGCCGAGGTGGGGCACGTTGCGCGTCTGGAAACCGACGACCGTGCGCCAGCCCTTCGCCTCGAAGAGCACGCGGGTCTCGATGGGGTCCAGCGTGTACGACGGGAACGCCGCCTCCGGCTCCGCGACGAGGTCGATGGTGCCGCCGAGCAGCGTGTCGTGCCGCTCCAGCAGGCCCGCGACGCCGGGGTGGTCCGCGTCCGTGGTGCCGAAGACGTGTTGGGCGTAGCGCTCCTTGTCGTAGCCGTAGCGGTCCGTGACGTGCATGACGGCCACCTGCCGCCCGTTCGGCGCGGCGAGAGCCACGCGGTCGGGCAGTCCCTTCGCCTGCTCCGGCTCGACGTCCAGCACGATGGGGATGGTCCACGGCGTGCCGTCCGACAGGTGGTTGGAGTCGAGCACGCTCCCGAGGTTGCGGCTGTCGAGGAAGCCCTCCAGCGGGCTGTAGGCGCCGGTGGCGATGTTGATGATGTCAGAGACCACGTCGGCCGAGACGTTGACGGTGGGCAGCGACGCGGCCTCCTGCAGGGCCTGCGCCTGGGAGTCGCCGGTCAGGACGCGGCGGACGAGTTTTCCTCCGTGGGGTGCGGGCAACATGCTCTACTCCAGGTAGCCGAGGCCCCGGAGCTTCGTCAGCGCGTGCTCCCGCTCGTCATCGCTGACGGCGGCAGCGCCGCCTTTCTCTGCGCTGACGGCGGCGGCCGGGGCGCGGCCGTTGTTCTCGGATGCGGAAAGCAGACCCAGGCGCTCAAGCGTGCCGAGGATGTAGCCGATGCTCTCCTCCTCGGACTCCTTGTCGGTGTGGACGACGAGCTCGGGGTCCAGCGGCTCCTCGTACGGGTCGTCGATGCCGGTGAAGCCCTTGATCTCACCGGCGAGGGCTTTCTTGTACAGCCCCTTCACGTCGCGCTGGATACAGACCTCGACGGGACACGAGACGAAGACCTCGACGAACTGGGCGATCTCCGCGCGGGCCTCGGCCCGGATCTCGCGGTAGGGCGAGATGGCGCTGGTGATCGCGACGCCGCCCATGTCCGACGCCACCCGCGCGACGTAGCTGATGCGCCGGATGTTCTCGTCCCGGTCCTCCTTGGAGAAGCCGAGTCCCTTGGAGAGCCGCATGCGGACTTCGTCGCCGTCCAGGTTGACGACGGGGTGGCCTCGGCCCTGCAGCTCGACCGCCAGCAGACCGGCGAGCGTGCTTTTGCCGGAGCTGGGCAGCCCCGTGAGCCAGACTGTAAATCCCTTGTTGGACACAGGCATACTCCTTCTGCAATTGGGGCGCATCATGGGCTGAGGGAATGCCGCGGGGGGCCGAGGGCCTGCGGTGCGCGTGAATGCTTAGTGGGTACACATTGCGTGTCCATTATGGTACACGTTCGCAACATACGCAAACCGCATACTCCATGCGGGATAACGGGTCTCAGTGTGACTTCCTCCCCGCCACCCTGACACGGCGTGCTTGTGCGTAAGCTCGGCGCCTCGACACACTGACCTTCGCACCCCTGAAATCTGTGACGGAGGTCGACACCCATGACGTTATCGCTACCGCAGCAGCTTGAACAACGCGACGCGGCCCGGATGCGGGCATACCAGGAGAACCTGTCCTTCTACTCGGGCGCGCACTGGCCGGGGTCTCCCCGGCGGCGCGAGCGGCGACTCACCTTCAACTACGTGCGCACCTTCGCCCACAAGGTCACCGCGGCGCTCCTCGCCGGGCTGCACGTCGCCGTCGAGCCGTCGGACGACTCCGCGGAGGCCGAGGAGCGAGCCGCCGCTGCCCGGCGCGTCCTGCTCGGCGTCGCCGAGGCCAACGACCTGCAAGAGCTGGACTTTGAGACGGAGCTGGACGCGGCCGTGCTCGGCGACGGCTGTTACAAGGTCACGTGGGAGCCCTCGACATCCGCGGGCGTCGGCCCCGGTGTGCGCATTACGTCGCCGGACGTGCAGGGCCTCTTCGCGTGGTGGGTGGGGGACGACGTCTCGAGGGTGTGGCGCGTCGCCAGCCGCTACAGGCTCACGGCGGAGGAGACGGAGATCCTTTACGGCGTCACGCCCCCGGGGTCCGAGGCCGTCGTGGTGGAGGCGTGGACGGCGGAGCGCTTCAGCCTGTGGGTGGGCAACGCCCTGGAGGAGGAGCGCCCCAACCCCTACGGCTTCATCCCCTACGTCGTCTTTCCCAACCTGCGCGAGCCCAAGCAGTTCTGGGGCAGCGCGGACATCACCGCCCTCATGGAGCCGCAGCGGGAGATCAACCGCGCCTTCTCGCAGCTCTCGACCATCCTGGAGCTGTCGGGCAATCCCATCGCCGTGCTGGAGGGGGTGGAGGAGTCGCAGGACATCGCGGTGCAGCCGGGCGCGGTGTGGGAGGTGCCGGAGCGGGCGCGCGCCTACCTGCTGGACCTGCTGCAGGGCGGCGGCGTCCGGCTGCACACGGAGTACATCGAGCTGCTCTACCGCGTGCTCCACGACCTCTCAGAGACGCCGCGGACGGCCTTCGGCGACAGCGGGCGCGACCTGTCCGGGGTGGCGTTGGAGATGGAGCTGTACCCGATGGTGCAGCGGGTGGCCCGCAAGCGGCTGCTGCGCAACAGCGTGTACCGGCAGCGGGCGGAGATGGCGCTGCGCATCCACCAGCAGCGGACGGGCGAGGTGTGCTGGCCCGTCCGGCTGCGCACGACGTGGGGCACGGCGCTGCCGCAGGACCGCGACAGGCTGGTGCAGCAGGAGGAGCGCATGGTCAACGCCGGCCTGCAGAGCCGGCTGCGGGCGATGGCCAACTTGGGGGTTGCGGACCCGGAGGGAGAGTTGGCGCGCGTTCGCGACGAGGAACAGTCGCGCTCCTCGGGCTCGGCGAACTGACGGCAAAAGCAGGGAAGCTCACGGCGTTTTGCCGGGAGCTTCCACCAGACCGCTTCTGCGAAAGAACCGCTGAGGCTTACGCCTCTGAGGCGGCGCGCATGGCCTCGATCAGCGCCTTGGGGCGGCGGCCCCTGCGCTTGATGATGCCGGCCACCTGCAGCGCGCGCAGGCCGTCCTCGACGGACATCGCCGGGTGGGTCTCGATGTCGAACACGTCAGTCCAGGGGTAGTTCGCCGCGAGCACCGGGCCCACGCTTTCCGCCTGGACGATGCTGATGACCTGGGGCGAACCCTGGACCCAGTATTCGGCCACGAGGCTCAGGCCGTTGGGCGCGCGCCACCGCGCCCGGCGCTGGGAAACCTGGTCAATTTGCTGCCGCGTCAAGTGCGCCTTGAGCGTCATCAGGTTGACAAAGAGCATGTTGCCTCCTCCTATTCCCCGCAACTGGAACGCAATCTATTCGGTGATTTATCGTCATAGCTGTCACACATGAGCCTTTTTCAGGGGCAGAGGATATACCATAACCGGAACAAAGTCGATACTTTCTCTGCGTGGATTACTTGAGGTGCAGCGTACATTTAATCGTGTAGCAATCCTTCTCAACACGATCGCCAATATAATGTACGCAAGAATCATGCGAAAGCCCCGGCGGACAGCCGGGGCTTTCAATCAAGAGTGTGTCTGTATTGTTCGCAAGTATACGATGAGCCTTACGAATCTCTATGGTCAATTCCCGCGCTGAAGCCCCAGCATGATCTTTTCCTGCGGCGTCAGGTTGGCCAGGTCTGCGCCCCGGCGCGCCGGGGCGCCCGCCGGCACCCGCTCCTGCGCCGCCCGCTCGGCGTCGCGGGCGGCTTTTTCGACGGCCCGGAGCCGCAGCTGCTCTACGAGCGCCGAGGCCCGCTCGTAGGATGCCTCAAGCTCGGCGATGTTCTCACCGCCGACGAGCTCCGCGGGCACGTCCGGGTCTCGCTGCAGCAACAGCGCGCGGTAGGCTTCGTGGGCGTCTGTGAGCTGCGCCCGCAGCGCGGCGGCCAACTCGCTGTTGGCGGCCGCTTCCTCCCGCGCCTGCCCGGCCTGCCGCTCGAGCGCCTGCAGCCGCTCTTCCCCCACCGGCGTGTCGTCCGCGGGAGTGGCGTCGCCTGCCTCGACCTCCCCGGCCTCAGTCTGCGCCGGCTCGTCCACTGTGACGTCTTGGGCTTCCTGTTCAGGGTCCATGCTTCCTCCTCTGCCATTGTGTTTCGGACAGGGGAAGGGTGGCCGTGCGGCTACCTTACGCGCAAGGCGTGTGTGTCAGGGGTGTTGCGCCCGCTACGGGCGTTGGCTAGAATCAACCAATTCCCGTCTCAGGAGGTATTTCCTATGGGCCCCTTCAGCTCTGACAAGCTGCGAAACATTGTCTTGCTGTCGCATAGCGGCGCGGGCAAGACGTCCCTCGCCGAGGCGATGCTCTTCACCTCCGGCTCCATCACCCGCATGGGCAGGACGGAGGACGGCACCACCACCGGCGACTATGAGCCCGAGGCCGTGAAGCGCACCAGCAGCACCCAGCTCTCCATCCTTCCGTGCGCCTGGGGCGGCCACAAGGTCACCCTGCTCGACAGCCCGGGCTACTTCGACTTCATTGGCGACGCCCTGTCCTCCCTGCGCGTAGCCGACGCCGCGGTGCTGGTCGTCGCGGCGGGCGCCGGCGTCGAGGTCGGGACCGAGCAGATGTGGCGCGAGATCCGCAGCCACGGCCTCCCCTGCATCATCGTCGTCAACAAGCTCGACCGGGAGAACACGGACTTCATGGCGACGGTGGAGGACCTGCGCAACAACCTGGGGCGCGAGTGCTTTGCGTTCCAGGTGCCCGTCGGGCAGGACCACAACTTCAAGGACGTCGTCAACGTCATCCCCGCGCCGGACGACGTTCCGGCCGAGGCGCAGGACGCCTACGAGCAGGCCCGCGAGGCCCTCGTCGAGTCCATCGCCGAGACAGACGACGAGCTGGCCACCAAATGGCTCGAGGAGGGCACCCTCTCCGACGAGGAGATGCTGGGACCGCTGCGGCGCGCGGTCATCAACGGGACCGCCGTACCGGTGCTCGCCGCCTCGGCGACGCACAACGTCGGCGCGGGCGAGGTGCTGGACGCCATCGTCGCGCTGGCCCCCTCGCCGCTGGAGGCGCAGAACCCTGTGGACGCCGACGGCCCGCTGGCGGCGTTAGCCTTCAAGACCTCCGCGGACCAGTACGTCGGCAAGCTGACGTACCTCAAGGTCTACAGCGGCACGCTCAACAGCAACACGGAGGTCTACAACCCCGAAAAGGAGCGCTCGGAGCGGCTGGGGCAGCTCTTCGTCCCCATGGGGAAGAGCCAGGAGCAGGTGGCGTCGCTGGCCGCCGGCGAAATCGGCGCCGTGGGCCGGCTGGCTGAGACCACGACGGGCGATACGCTCACGACGCGGGATGGGGCCGTGAAGATTGTGGGCATCGAGTTCCCCGCCCCCATCTACACGATGGCCGTCTACCCCAAGACCAAGGGCGACACCGACAAGATGGGCTCCGCCCTCCAACGGCTCTCTGAGGAGGACCCGAGCGTGCACTTTGTCCGCGACCAGAGCACCAGCGAGTCCCTGCTCTCCGGCATGGGCGACGCCCACCTGGACGTGGTGATCCAGCGGGCGCAGCGCAAGTTCGGCGTCAACCTGCTGCTCCAGACGCCCAAGGTCCCCTACCGCGAGACCATCGGCGGGACCACGCGGGGGGAGCCCCGCCCCAAGCAGCAGTCTGGCGGCCACGGCCACTCCGCCCACAGCCCGCCGCGGGCGGGGCCGGCCGCGGATACCGCGGGCGAGTTACCCACGGGAG
>JAPONS010000110.1 GCA_026713825.1 Chloroflexota bacterium
GCGGTCGCGGTCCGGGTCGGCGGCGGACGGGTCCTCCCCGCCACAGGCCAGCAGCAGGGCGGGCAGGAGGAGGAAGGCGAGGATGCGCGAAAGGGTCATACGCGGGCTCCTCATCTGCGAACGGGTCCGGTGCGGTATGCGGGGGATGGTAGCACTCGCAGAGACGGGTGGGCAAGCGGTGTGGGGCGGCCCTTCGGTGGGCCTCAGGCTGAACGGCGGGAGGCGTTGGTGGGAAGGCGAGACGGTGGTATAGTTATGCACGCCGCACCAGGGGAATCGAGCCAAAGCAGCGGCGCAGCAGGGGCACAAGGAGAGGAAGACATGCTTTCACAGCGAGACAACGATGCGCTCTGCCAGGTGGGGCCGGGCACGCCGATGGGCGAGCTCTTTCGGCGGTTCTGGCTGCCCGCGCTGCTGTCGTCGGAGCTGCCGGAGCCGGACTGCGAGCCGGTGCGGCTGCGGCTGCTCGGCGAGAACCTCGTCGCGTTCCGGGACAGCGAGGGGCGGGTGGGGGTCGTCGACAACTTCTGCCCGCACCGGCGAGCGAGCCTCTTCTACGGCCGGAACGAGGAGTCGGGGCTGCGCTGCATCTATCACGGGTGGAAGTTCGACGTGAACGGCGACTGCGTGGACATGCCCTCGGAGCCCGCCGAGAGCAACTTCCGGGACAAGGTCAAGGTCAAGTCATACGCGGCGGAGGACTTCGGCGACGTCATCTGGATCTACATGGGCCCGCCGGAGCTGAAGCAGCCGCTGCCGCAGTATGAGTGGGCGCGGGTGCCTTCGGACCAGCGGCGGGTGCAGCGGTGGATCCAGGACTGTAACTACATGCAGGCGCTGGAGGGGGACCTGGACTCCACGCACGTCTCCTTCCTGCACCGGTGGATGGACCCGGACCAGGCGACGCCGTGGGACCCGCAGCAGCGGCAGCGTCGGCGGACGACGGCAAGCGGGCAGGCGCTGCTGTACCGCGAGGGCGCGCCCAAGTTCTCGGTCAAGGAGACGGACTTCGGGATGGTGTACGGGGCGCGGCGTCCTGCCGGCGACGAGGGGTTCTACTGGCGGGGGACCCACTTCTTCATGCCCCGCGTCACCCAACCGCCCCCGCCCCCCGCCTGGTTCGGGCACGCGTGGGTGCCGGTGGACGACGAGCACATGTCGTGCCTGGCGTTCTCGTGGAACCCGAACGAGCCGCTGAACACGCCGATGGGCAGCAACAACGGCAACATCCAGCTCGAGCGGGTGCAGATGCCGTTCCCGGACGGCTTCATCATCGACACGTGGCGCGATGTGCGGCAGGCGCTCAACAACTACGGCATCGACCGGAAGCTGCAGAAGACGGGCAACTTCACGGGCATCGGGCCGCAGCGGACGCAGGACGTGATGGTCAACGAGACGCAGGGGTGGATCTCCGACCGGACGAGGGAGCACCTGGGCACGACGGACCTGGCGATCATCGCGGCGCGGCGGATGCTGCTGCGGATGGCGCGGGAGCTGGAGGACGGCGTCGAGCCGCGGGCGGCGGTGCAGGGCGACTTGTACCACGTGCGGGCCATCGACGTGGTGACGGAGGAGTCGACGCTGGCGGGCGTGCTGGAGAGGCACGTCGATATTGCGACGGCGACGGTGTAGGGGGGAGCAAAAGCCTGACGAGAGCAACGGGCCGCTCCGTTCGTCCTGAGGGAGACCGAAGGGTGAGCGGGGCGGTTTAGTCTTCGGACTCTCCCAAGGCTACTTGGCGTCCCTCGCCTCGGCGGACTCGTTGCGCCGCCTGATATGCCCTCGACACGCTAGGTGGTAAGTCGAAGCCCTGACCTGCGAGCAATTGTGCAATGGTCCGAATTTGGACCTTTGGGTAGTCGCGATCCCACAAGTTGGAGTGGAAGTGCCCTGACGCCGCAGCCTCAGTACGCATGGGAGCGGTAGGCGGCTCCAGAGAGATGAAAAGGCCCATTGCGGCCTGTTCCCGCTCCACCACTCCCCGTAAGTCGCGTACCTGCGGCACCGAAACCTGACCGCCCTTCACCTGCAAGACGATTTTCTGGGTGTTGGAACGCGGACCATCAATAAAGTAAAGCAGGCCATCAACACCCCGGTCCGCACCGCGGCGGGATTCCTCAATCGGGCGCGCCTCCAAGAGAGAGATTGCCCAGAACTGAAATTGGTATGGATCCTGCGCCCAGAGTGCCCTTGCGCTGCCTTCATCCTGGGGTTCGCCAACGACGTCATAGTCGCGGCCCGGGTCCAAGTCATGAGCCGTCTTGATGCGGTTCTTCATGAGGGCCACGGCGAGATGTGTGATGTCTATACCGACCCACTGCCGGTTGAGTTTCTGAGCAGCGGCAACAGCAGTCCCGCACCCGCAGAATGGGTCCAGAATCACATCTCCTTCATTGCTGCTGGCTGCAATGATTCGCTCTAGCAGGGCTATGGGTTTCTGAGTTGGGTAGCCCAGTCGTTCGGGAGAATTGGCCTGTATGGGCGGGATATCCTCCCAAATAGTGTCGACGGGCGTGCCCTGCATCTCATCCAAGTACCGCTTGAGTCGCGGCACACTGTTCGGGCGTGACTGAATGATGAGGCCTTCGTCGTAGGCGGCCTGCATTCGCTCCTTTGTCCAGCGCCAAACTCTAGTTACGCCAAGAAACTCGTAAGTGAGGTTTGGCCTATTCCTGTTCGGGTTCACCAAGTCTGCAAGTTGATACCTTCGACCGGTTTCCGCCTCCACATGGCGATAGAATTTCTCGACGTACTCGGTCTCGTGCGGACGGAAAGGGGAGTTCCACGTGAACTGGTCTCCCTTAGTGTAGTAGAGCAGCCGGTCGGCATTATTGGCATAGCGCCGGGTGGCCAGACCCTTAGCGTTGGTTCGTCGCCAGGTGATTTCACTGCGAAACCTGTCCTTCCCAAAGACTGCGTCCATCAAAAGCTTGAGGTAGTGGCTGGCGGTTGGGTCGCAGTGGAGATAGATGCTTCCAGTAGGCTTGAGGACCCGCTTCAATTCGACCAGGCGAGGCGCCATCATCACCAAGTAGGCCATCATGTCATTTCTGCCAACGAAATCCCGAAATGCCGAAACCATAGCAACTACTGGCGCTGGTATCTTTGGGCTCTCGATTATGTCGTGGGCGTAGACATGCTCGGTTTCGTGGGTCCATTCCCACGCGTCAACGAACGCATGAACCTGCGCGGGCGACTCCTCCCCGGTCTTTTCGCGAAACAGCACATTGTACGTAGCGTTTGAGTTGAAGGGGGGATCCAAGTAAATCAGATCGACAGATTCATCGGGAACATGATCGCGCAGGACAGGCAGATTATCTCCAAAGTAAAGCGTGTTCCTCATGGGCACCATTATCCTTCACTGCAAGCAGCGCAGCAATTTGACTCAAGGCTGGGTTCCTCGAGTTTTGTTGCCTTCACCGCAGCGCGTAGACGCCATTGCCTGAGGTAACGCGGCCCTCTGCGGCTAGTTTGTCGAGGTGGCTTTGGACTTGCTCGGCGGCTATGGCCAGGCGGGCTTCCGGGATGTCTGTGTAGAGGGCGTCGCGGATTTCCATGACGGTGTTGGCGCCCATGGCTAGCTGCGAGAGCACCTGCTCCTCGCGCTGGCGGCGGTGTTCGATGAGCTCTTGCATGCGGGCGACAGGGTCGACCACGGGGCCGCCGTGGCCGGGGTAGATGACGCGCGGGGCAATGTCACACAGCTTGCCGACCGACTCCACGTAGAGGCGGAGGTCGCCCTCGCCGGGGCGGACGAGGGTTGTCGTGACGCCGAGGACGGTGTCGGCGGAGAGGAGGGCGTGGCGCTCGCGGACGAGGACGGCGACGCTGCCCATGGTGTGTCCGGGGGCGTGGATGACCTCGAGGGTCAGGCCGCCGAGGTCAAAGGTCTCGCCGCCCTGCAGCTCCTCGTCGACCTGGGCCTCGCCCTCAAAGCGCTCCTGCTCGATGGCCTCGCGGTCGAGGCGGTGGCAGAGGATGGGGGCGCCGGTGTCGCGATTGAGGCGGACGGCGCCGCCGGCGTGGTCGCGGTGGCGGTGGGTGACGAGGACGCCCATGATGGGTGGGCCGCCGACCTGATTGATGTAGGCCATGCGGGCGGCGTGGTCCTCGTCCTCGTCGTAGCCGGAGTCGATGAGCATGGCGGCGCGGTGGCCCTGCACGAGGTAAACGTTGGGCGAGGGAATGCCGAAGGGCTGGCGGCCGTGAGCCATCTGGTGGATGCCGCGTTCAAGTTCCACTTCGGGGTCCTATCTGGTCGCCGACTCGGGCGTGGTGCCGTAGAGGGTGCGGATAACGGCCTGGATCTCCTTGGCGGCCTCGACGCCCTGCCGCGCGCCGACGAGGTAGTGGGCGTTGTAGACGTGGTCGCGGGCCTCGCGCAGGCGTTGGGTCATCTCCTTGGTCTCGTTGCCGCGGGCGGCGAAGTTCACCTGGGCATCGGCCTCGCGCCAGACGAGGTTCATCTCGATCTCGCGGGTGAAGTACTCATCCTCGCCCTGACTGTCGGCCAAGCGGGCGATGAAGTCGAGGAGGGTGTCGGCCGCGAGGTCCTCGATAATGGCGATGGGGTCTGTGTCGTACCAGCTAAAATAGATGCCGCCCATAATGTCCTCTTTCGTGTTGTACGCCAGTGTACCAGAGCAACGCGATCAGCGTTCAGTTTGTCTTGTTGAGCAGCTCGACGGCGCGGCGGTGGTTGGCCAGCAGGCCGGGCACCCGCGCAGGGTTGGTGCGACCCCAGCCGCACTCTGTGGCAACGGAGAACGCGGGGGCGTACTCCCGAACGGCGGCGATGCGCGCGGCGTCCCCCTCGGCATCGTCGTAGTGGACGAGGCCAAGGACCAGCTCCGCACCGTCCGGCAGGGCGAGGTCCCGCAGGAATTGCAGGTATGCGCCGCCGGGGCGTACGTCGGCCACCGGCATGTGCAGGAAGTCGAGGCGGCGGGCAAGGCGGGAGCAGAGTCCGTTGCTGATCTCGACCAGGACGGCCATGTCCGTCGGCATCACCAGGTGTGCGTCAGCCGGCGAGCCGTAGCAAAGGTGGTAGCCCATTTCCACAGACTCCGGGACGCTCCCTCCCAGCCGGGCCAGCAAGTCAAAGACCTGCTCCTTGTAGTCCGACGGCCGGTGCGAAAAGTAGCCCTCAAAGAGGAGGACCTCCTGGCAGACATCCCACTGGATGGACAGCCTGTCGTGGGGGATGGCGGCGAGGATGCCGTTCAGGGCCTCAAGCAGGGCACGCTCATAGGCGGGCATGAAGGCGTCACGAGACGCGGGACTGACGTACATGAAGCCCAGAGACATTGGTGTGGGAAGGCAGACCTGAAAGCGTGTGTTGGGGCCGATCACGCCCTCGTCACGCAGGCGGGCGTAGACGGCGTAGGAGGCGGCTGCGGCTCTTGCGTAGCCGGTGTCAAACCGCATGGACTGCGGGTCGACGGACGGCTTGATGCGGAGGTAAGAGGTCTCACGCAAGAGGACGCCGTCCCACTGGTATACCCGGTTGGGGCCGGCGTCCGGGTCCTCCTCCATGTCCGGGTGGTTTAGCAGCATTTGGCGCTGAAACCATATCCAGCGGAGGCGCTCGCCGGTCTCGCCGTCGGGGATGCGGCGCAGGTGTGAACCAAGCTCGGCGCAGACGGCGCGGAAGACCGACTCGGTGTCGGGCAGGGGCACCGAGCCGACGAGGTGGGCGTACGCGGCGTGGGCGGTCATGTCGAAGGCGACTCCCATAGGGCGCCAAGTTGGGGGTAAGGATAGCGGAAACGGGCGGCGTGCGCTATGCGGGGGAAAAGGGCCCTGAGGCGTGCCCAAATCACGGGCGAAGTCTGCGCGATCGTGCTTGCGGGCGGGTGTATACTCGTTGCCACACATTGCCCACCGAATACTGGAGGAGGCGAGACTATGCTCACACGGGAAGACAACGAACTCTTGACGCAAACGGGGCCGGGCACTCCCATGGGGGACCTGTTCCGGCGATTCTGGCAGCCCGTGCTGCTGGCCGAGGAGCTGCCTGAGCCCGACAGCCCGCCCGTCCGCATCAAGGTGCTGAGCGAGCAGCTGGTGGCGTTCCGCGGCACCAATGGCGAGGTTGGCGTGGTCGACAACTACTGCCCGCACCGTCGCGCAAGCCTGTTCTTCGGACGCAACGAGGAGGACGGCCTGCGGTGCGTGTACCACGGGTGGAAGTTCGACGTGAACGGCGACTGCGTGGACATGCCGTCGGAGCCGGCGGAGTCCAACTTCAAGGACAAGGTCAAGATCAAGTCGTACCCGGCCCGCGATTGGGGCGGCTGCATCTGGATCTACATGGGCCCCATCGAGCAGATGCCCGGCCTGCCGCAGTTCGAGTGGTGCATGGTTCCGGCCAGCCACCGCAACGTTCGGCGCTGGATCCAGGAGTCGAACTACATGCAGGCCACCGAGGGCGAGATCGACACGTCGCACGTGTCCTTCAACCACCGCTGGTTTGACCTGAGCAAGGCGCCGAGGCAGAACATCGGCCGCCGGCTCAAGAACGGCGCCGCGCTGACCAACCTTGACGGCGCGCCGCAGCTCACCGTCAAGGAGACGGACTACGGGTTCATCTACGGCTCCAGACGCCGCGTGGACGTGGACGAGTACTACTGGCGCGTGACGCAGTTCGTGCTGCCGTTCTACAGCTTCATCCCGAACCCGAGCGATCGCGAGGGCGGCCGCTGCTGGGTGCCGATGGACGACGAGCACATCTCCGTCTTCCAGTACTCGGTCAGCACCGGGGAGGCGTTCACCGACGAGCAGCGGAGGATGGCCAACCTGAGCCCGGAGAACCTGACGCGCGTGAAGTACGAGTTTGCCGACGGGTCCTGCGTCGACACGTGGCGGCCGCAGCGGCAGCTGGAGAACGACTTCCTCATCGACCGCGACATGCAGCGGACCATCAACTACACGGGCATCGGCAGCGGGCGCGAGCAGGACATGGCGATGACGGACAGCATGGGCTCTATCGCCGACCGGACGCGGGAGCACCTGGGCACGAGCGACACGGCGATCATCGCGGGGCGCCGCATCCTACTGCGCCTGGCGCGCGAGTTGCAGGAGGGCGTCGAGCCGTACGCGCCGTCGCACCCGGAGGTCTTCGGCGTCCGGGCCATCGACGTGGTGGACAGCCAGGCCGACTTCTTCAAGCTGCTGCAGGAGAAGGGCGAACTGGGCAAGTCGAAGGCGACGATGCCCGCCTAGCCACAACCGCACTCGAATCGCACGGAGGCCGGCTCCCGAGGGGGCCGGCCTCTTGCTTTTGCGCACCGTCACAGCCCGATTCCGTGATCTGTGAGGACGGCCGTTAAAGGGGTTGACAAAACAATCAGTTATAGTATTGTATGCAGCAATGTTGCGAGACTCCAGGGGGGATGGAAGCTCGCAGCAGAGTGACCATGGCTCCTGTCCCGGGCATTGAGGGCCTGCTCGACCCACTGCAGAGGGAGGGCACGCGCAATCAATGCCCGGGGCAGGGCTTACCCGCTTAACAGTTGCATAGGCCTTCTGAACCAAACTTCAGCTCCCCCTGCCTGAAGTACTCGATGCCACCTGACCGGCCAATCGCCGGTGGAGGGCGGCGTTGAATTCCCCCACTGATTTCCATTTCGGGTCACCGGACGTGGACAGGGCGTTTTTCGCCAGGGAGGAGTCAGAAGCCATGCAGCGGTACATCATGATCCGTTTAGTCCAATCTGTTTTCACCCTCATCGGCGTCAGCATCATTGTTTTCTCTCTTGCACGACTCTCCGGGAACCCGCTCGACGTGCTGTTGCCTCCGGAAGCGTCGGACGAGGATTTTGTGCGCATCAGCGAACTCTGGGGCCTCAACGAGCCGTGGTACGTGCAGTACTTCATCTTTGTAAAGAATGCGGCAAGAGGCGAGTTCGGCCCCTCCTTCAAGTGGCAGGGCCGCACGGCCATGGAACTGGTGCTGCTGCACCTGCCCGCGACGTTGCAGCTGGCTGCGCTGGCTATTGGGGTGTCGGTGCTGCTGGCCGTGCCCATCGGGGTGATGTCCGCCGTGAAGAAGGGCAGCATGCTGGATACAGGGGGGAAGCTGATTGCGCTGCTGGGGCAGTCGCTCCCCTCATTCTGGCTGGCGATCGTGCTGATCTGGATCTTCGCGGTGCAGCTGGGTTGGTTCCCGACCTCAGGAAGGGGCGACGTTTCCAACATGGTCTTGCCCGCGGTGGCGATGGGGTGGTTCTCCGTGGCGTCCTTCATGCGGCTGACTCGCTCGGCGATGCTGAGTGTGCTGGACAGCGAGTACATCAAGCTGGCGCGCATCAAGGGTCTCGCGGAGTCGAAGGTGGTGTGGAAGCACGCGTTGAAGAACGCGGCCATACCGCCGCTGACGGTCTTTGGAGCGATCGTGGTTGGGCAGATGACGGGATCGGTGACCATCGAGACGGTGTTCGCTTGGCCGGGCATCGGGCTGCTGGCACTGCAGGCGGTGAACGCCCGCGACTACCAAGTGATCCAGGCGGTGACGATGTTCATCGCGGTGCTGTTCATCGGCATGAACCTGCTCATCGACATCGTGTACGCCTACATCGACCCGCGCATCCGGTTCGGGTAGCGGGAGGACGCGGTCGCGGGGTGTCCAAACCCGACGGAGGCCGGCTCTCAGTGGGGCCTGCCTCCCGCGTTGACTGCCCCAAATCGCCCGGATACACTCGCTGTGACCGTTGGACACCTGCGCCGCGCCGGCGCGATAGAGGAGACGCACATGACGGACCTGAAGTTTGCGCTGTGGGACGCCTTCCCTGAGTCGGAGGTGGACAGCGGCTCGTCGATCTCGGAGGTGTACGACCGACACCTGGACCTGGCGCAGATGGTGGAGCAGCTCGGGTATCACTCCTACTTCGTCATCGAGCACCAGAACCGGGAGCTTATAAGCTCGCCGAGCGTGTACCTGATGGCGGTGGCCATGCGGACGAGCGTGCTTCGCGTCGGCGCGATGATCTGGCAGCTGCCCTTCCACCACCCGCTTCGGCTGGCGGAGGAGGTAGGCATCCTGGACCAGATCTCGCACGGGCGGGTGGAGTTCGGCACGGGCATCGGCATCCACGAGCACGAGTTCCTGCGCTGGGGGCTGGACTTCTACGCGCGGGGCGAGATGAGCCGCGAGGCGCTTGAGATCATCCAGATGGCGTGGACGCAGGACGAGGTCACCTACGACGGCAAGTACTGGCACTTCAACGAGGCGCTGCCCGCGCCGAAGCCGTACCAACAGCCGACGCCGCCCATCTGGGTGGGCGCGCACAGCAAGGCGGCGCTGGAGTTTGCGGCGAAGGGCAACTTCCACGTGTCGCAGAACATCGACGTGGACGACGTGGTGGCCGAGAAGTTCGACTACTACCGGCAGGTGTGGCGCGAGTGCAACCACCCGGGGCCGATGCCGAGCATCTTCCTGCAGCGCATCGTGCACGTGGCGGAGACGGACGAGAAGGCGCGCGCGGAGGCGGAGCCGCGCCTGCTGGGCCGCGTCAACGTACCGTCGGCGGGCGCGATCCCAGTGGGCGGCAGCTTCGGGCGGGGGCGCATCACGGGTTCCCGCGTCGGCTGGGGCTCGAGCCCGCGGGGGATGGGGACGGAGTCGGACATGCCGGACAATGCCGAGCGGGGGCGCGTCTTCCGGATGATGGCAGAGGACTACGACTTCTCCATCGAGAACGGCGTGGCGATCGTCGGGAGCCCGGAGACGGTGGCGCGGAAGATCGCGGAGCAGCAGAAGTACGTCGGGTACGACCTGCTGGCGACGACGCACAGCTTTGGGGGCATGGACCCGGCGCTGATCGAGAAGTCCATCCGGCTGTTTGGGGAGGAGGTCATTCCGGCGTTCCGGTAGGGGCGAGGCAGGAAGGCTATAACAGTTCTACGAACTCTTCTACGGTCAAATCAGCCTGTCTGATGATGGTGCGCAAGAGCCCTGGCCCTAGCTCTCGGTGATTAGGAACAACAGTTTGAGCGTAGGGATCGTCTCTGCAGAGGATTATGTGACTGCCACGCTGCCGGAGAACAAAGAACCCTGCTCGCTGTAATGCCCGGATGCACTCTCGAGCAGATACCTGCGGAAGACTTGTCAAACGACCAAGACTGCGGAGACGAACTTCTCCTCTGGTACAGGCAGACCCTTTTCTTCCAGCGCCTCAATGTACAGGATGATGGCTTCCTTGATGTTAGAAAGAGCCTCCTCCTGCGTGGCGCCCTGGGTTGCGCATCCCGGGAGGCTGGGACATTCTACATACCAGAATCCTCTCTCGTCTTTGGACATCATCACTTGACGCATTGCGGCCCCTTTCTTAGGCACAAAGCAAGTGTCTCAAGCATACCACCGGTCATACCCTCACACTACCCCACGAGCCAAGTGCGGGCGAGTTCCGGGTAGTCCTGGGCCATGTCCGCGAGGGTGTTGGGGGAGAGGAGGGCGAAGGTGGCGGTGGCCTCGGCGGCGAGGCGGCCGTCGGGGAGAGTGACGGTCGCGCTGGTGCGCATGATGGCGCCGCGGCCGCCGTCCTTGCGGGCCGTGGCGGTGAGGACGTCGCCGACGCGGATTGGGAGGCGGAAGCGGACGTCGAGCTTGGCGGACATGCCCCAGCGGCCCTCGATGACGGGCACGCGGCTCATGACCTCGTCGAGGAGGCCGGTGATGACGGCGCCGTGGATGACGCCGGGGAAGCCCTGGTGATGCTCGAGGCCGGTGTAGGTGGTGACTACGGTGTCGCCTTCGCGCCGGAAGGTGAGGTGGAGGCCGCCGTCGTTGCGGGGGCCGCAGGCGAAGCAGAGGCCGTAGTCTGAGTTGTCGTTCAGGGGGATGGCGGCGGGTTGGGATGTCACAGGTGCACCTCGGTGATGATATGGAGGGGCCTCTAATGGCCCTTCGGCAGGCTCAGGGCGAACGCGGAACCCCCATCCCCGTATCAAGCACGGGGCAGGCTCTAACCTTCCCCCTTGGAAGGGGGAAGGGACTCCCGCACCCCGCATCCCTGGATACCGGCTTTCGCCGGTATGGAGGATGGCGCTAGGCCGGCAGGTGGCCGGAGGGGTGGGGTTCCTCCCGGTAGAGTTGGAGGCCCTTGATGATTGGGGCGTCCGTGAAGCTGAAGAGGAAGGACGGCTCCGTGGACGAGGCGTTGGTGTGCTCGTGGAAGGCCCAGCCGGGGACGCAGAAGGTGTCCTTTTCCTGCCACTCCAGCACGGTGTCGCCGACGCGGGTGCTGCCGCGGCCCTCGACAACGTGGTAGACGGCGCTCGTCGTGTGGCGGTGGGCGAGGGTGCGCTGGCCGGGGCGCAGGAGCTGGACGAAGCAGGCCATCGTCGACATGGCGGCGCCGCCGGTGCGGGGGTTGGTGTACTCCATGATGACGCCGTCATAGGGGCTGCCGCCCTCGCCGGTGGCGAGGCGCTCAAGGGCGGCGCGGGTGCGGCTCCAGGGGTAGTACATGAGGGGCGACGTGCCGGGCGGGCCGTGCTCCTCCCACGCGGGCTGCAGGGCGACGCTGCCGTACTTGGCGAGCGACGTGCCCGGCGACTCGGTCACGGGTTGGGTGTCCTCGGGGTACTGGTCGTGGAAGGACATCTCGAGGAAGTTGAGCAGGGGGAGGTCGAGGCCGTCGAGCCAGATCATGGGGTTGCCGGTGTCGTTGCCGTGGTCGTGCCACTCCCACGAGGGGGTGAGGACGAGGTCGCCGGGGAGCATCGGGAGGCGCTCGCCACCGACTGCGGTGTATCCGCCATCGCTCTCGATGATGAAGCGGAGAGCGTTGGGGGTGTGGCGGTGGGCGGGGGCGATCTCGCCGGGGAGCACGGTCTGGATGCCGCCGAAGAGGGTCTGCGTGGTGGCGGTGCGGCCGCCGAGGCCGGGGTTCATGAGGCGGAGGACGCGGCGCTCGGCCTGCTCGGTGCCGACGAGCTCGGCGGCGCGCATGACGAGGGGGCGGACGTCGCTCCAGCGCCAGACGTAGGGCGTGACCTTGCTGGCGGGCTCATGCGCCTGGATGTCGCCGAGGACGGTCCAGAGGGGGGCGACGTTGTAGGCGCCGAGGCCGTCGTAGTAGGCCTGCAGCTCGGCTTCAGTCGCCTGGACGTTGGAGATTTCCACGTCTGCCTCCTGGGGGTCGTGTTGCCAGTATGCCTCCCGTCCCCCCGCCTGGATACCGGCATTCGCCGGTATGCCGAATCAAGGGTCAGGGTGAACGGGGACAGGCGATTCGCGAATCCCGCCTGCAACCCTGTCCCACACCCCTGGATACCGGCATTCGCCGTTATGACGAGAGACCCTTGGGCGCCCACGAGGGGCGCCCCTACGTATTGCTGTGCGTTAGCCGAGGGCCTTGGCCGTCGGCTCACCGAGGTACTTCTCGAACCATGCGAAGGTCTTGTTCCAGCCGTCGACGGCGGCGTCGACGCGGTAGGCGGGGCGGTCGACAGAGAAGAAGGCGTGGCCTGCGCCGGCGTAGGAGTGGAACTCGTAGGTCTTGCCGTGCTTCTTGAGCTCTGCCTCGATGGTGGCGACCTGCGCCGGGTCCGGGTTGGGGTCGTCCTCGCCAAAGAGGCCCAATAACGGACACGACAGGCCGGGCGTCATATCGAGGGGCGAGACGGGGTTGGCCTCGGTCAGGTCCTCGGGGGCCATGACGACGCGGCCGCCCCAGCAGTCGACGGCGGCGTCGAGCTCCTCGATGTTGCAGGCGGCGATGTAGACCTGGCGGCCGCCGGAGCAGAAGCCGATGATGCCGATCTTGCCGTTCGAGTAGGGCTGGGCGAGCAGGTACTGGATTGCGCCGCGGGCGTCGCCGAGGAACTGGGAGTCAGGGATGCCGCCGGACTCTCGGACGCGCGTGGACATCTCCGTCGCGGTGCCGGGGCCCATGCGGTGGTGGAGGTTGGGCATGATGGCGGCGTAGCCCTGGGCGGCGAGCTTGCGGGAGATCTCCTTGCAGCCCTGGTCCCAGCCGGGCATGTGGTGGACGACGAGGACGACCGGGTGCGGGCCGGAGCCGGTGGGCCGCGCGAGGTAGGCGGCTATCTCAGTCCCGCCGTCACCGGTAATAGAGATGGTCTCTGCGATCATTCCTTCATACATGACAATACCTCCCATGGTTATGGCTTGGCAGAGTGTCGCACGCCCTCACGCGACGCGCAAGGCGCGCGTCCACGACAAGCCGTGAAGGCGCATTCGTTTGGATTCGTGCAGCATCGGCGCAGGTTGCCGCGGGAGGTTGTTTCGGCTTTGTTTTGTAGGGAATGTGTCGCATTTCAGCTACAAGGCAAATTTTTTGCATTTTGCAGGGCCAACCTCCGAACGCGGGCGTTGGGGCGTCGGGGGCCGCCGCTGAGGCGATTGCGGTCACGGAGGCGCGCCGGGCGCGGGGTGAGTCTTGTTCGGGCTGCTGGATTGTGTGCTGCATGGGGGGAGGGTAGCGGGGGTGGGGGGTTTGGCGCGAGGGGCTTGTGTCAGGGTGGGAGAGTATGCGCTGCTGGTTATGTCGGGGTTCCTGCCTCCGCAGGAACGACGGTTGGGGTGGGGTTGCCCCGCACGGCCGCCCCTCTGGATTCCTGCCTGCGCAGGAATGACGGTGGGGGAA
>JAPONS010000111.1 GCA_026713825.1 Chloroflexota bacterium
AGGCCGCTGTTGTGCGCCAGCCGCTGCAGGCCGCTGCGCTGGTACGCCCACAGTCCGAGCGCCGCCAGGCGCAGCCGGCCCGGATAGGGAAACAGGGAGAAGATCAGCCGCCGGAACAGGCGGTCGCCCCACGTGCGCGGCGCGCGCCGCTCCACCTGCTGGCGCGTGGCCTCGATCAGCTTGTCGTACTGCACGCCCGAAGGGCACGCCGTGACGCACGCCATGCAGCCGAGGCAGGTATCGATATGCCGCACGAACCCGTCGCTCAGCGTCGCCGCGTCCTCGAGGCCCAGCCGCATCAGGTGGATGCGCCCGCGTGGCGAGTCGGTCTCCTTCTGCCAGAGCACGTACGTGGGGCAGGCCGGCAGACAGAAGCCGCAGTGCACGCAGTCGGCGACCAGGTCGCGCGAGGGCGGATGCTCGGCGTCGAAGGCGCCGCTGTCGGTGGCTGGCACGAGTGCGTCACAGTTTGACGAAACCCGCGCGGGTTGTCACGCCGCTCGCCCGTGACGCCCCGTGACACATGCGCTTGGTAGGATCACGCAGCCGCCGCGCGCCGTCGGTGGCTGTACCGAGGGAGCGAGGCGGATGACGAGAGCGATACGGATACATGAAAAGGGCGGCCCCGAGGTACTGACCTGGGAGCCGGTGGAGGTCGGCGCGCCCGGCCCCGGCGAGGCGCTGATCGCCCAGACGGCCGTCGGCCTCAACTTCATCGCCGTCTACCACCGCACCGGGCTCTATCCGGTCGCCGCGATGCCGGCCATCATCGGCAGCGAGGCCGCGGGCGTCGTGGAGGCGGTCGGCGACGGCGTTACGGAGGTGGCTCCCGGCGACCGGGTGGCGTACTGCATGAGCGTCGGCAGCTACACCGAGCGGCGGCTGATTCCGGCGCGCGTCCTCGTCCGCATTCCGGACGGCGTCAGCGACCGGCAGGCCGCCGCAATGATGCTGAAGGGCTGCACCGCGCGCTACCTGCTGCGGCAGACCTACATGGTGCAGCCGGGCGACACCATCCTGTTCCATGCCGCCGCGGGCGGCTGCGGCCTGATTGCCTGCCAGTGGGCGAAGCACCTGGGCGCCACCGTGATCGGCACTGTCAGCACACCCGCCAAGGCCGAGCTGGCGAAGGCGCACGGCTGCGACCACGTGATCATCTACACGCAGGAGAACGTCGCCGAGCGGGTGCGCGAGCTGACCGGCGGCGCCGGTCTGCCGGTCGTCTACGACTCGGTGGGACAGGCCACGTTCACCGATTCGCTCGCCTGCCTCCGGCCGCGCGGCCTGATGGTGAGTTTTGGCAACGCATCGGGGCCGGTCCAGGCGTTCAACCCGGCGATGTTGGCCGCCCGGGGCTCGCTCTACCTGACGCGTCCGACGCTGGCCACCCACATCGCCACGCGCGACGCGCTCGAGACCACCGCCAACGACCTGTTCGACGTCGTCGCACGCGGCATCGTCAAGGTGGAGATCAACCAGACGTACCCGTTGTCGGACGCCGCCCGGGCGCACCGCGACCTCGAAGCGCGCAAGACCACCGGGTCCACCGTGCTGCTGACGGGGTCGGCGTGAGCCACAGGCCCAGGGTCCGTACCTGCCTCTGGTTCGACAGCCAGGGCGAGGAGGCCGCGCGGTTCTACGTCTCGCTGCTGCCCGACAGCCGCATTGAAACCGTCTCGCGGCCCGAACCGGACGGCCCGGCGCTCACGGTGGACTTCATCCTCGCCGGCGCGCCGTACCAGGTGCTCAACGGCGGTCCGATATTCCCGCACACGCCGGCCGCGTCCATTTCGGTTCTCACGAAGGACCAGGCGGAGACAGACGCGCTCTGGGCCGCCCTGGTCGCAGATGGCGGCAAGGAAGGGCAGTGCGGCTGGCTGACCGACCGTTTCGGCGTTTCGTGGCAGATAGTGCCGGAACCGTTGCTCGAGATGCAGAACGCACCGGACCGGGCCGCCGCCTTGCGGGCGCAGCAGGCCATGCTACAAATGGGCAAGATCGACGTCGCCGCCCTGGAGGCCGCATTCCGCGGGGAGTTTGAAGGAGAGGGATGAGCAGCACCGACCTCAACTGGATCGTCAACTACATCTGGGGCATCGCGGACGACGTTCTCCGCGACGTATACGCACCCAGCAAGTACCGCGACATTGTTATTCCAATGACTGTGCTGCGACGTCTTGATGCCTTGCTTGAAACGGGCAAGCAGGCGGTACTCGATGCAAAGGCAATGCTCGACAAGGCCGGCATCGTCGAGCAGGACGCTGCACTGCGGCGAGCGGCCGGTCACGCCTTCTATAACACGTCAAGATTCACGCTGCGCGATCTACGCGCCCGCGCCAACCGGCAACAGCTCAAGGCCGACTTCGGAGCGTATCTGGATGGCTTCTCGCCGAATGTGCAGGACATCCTCGACAACTTCGAGTTTCGCCACCAGATTCCGAAGCTCTCAAAGGCGGATGCGTTGGGAGCGCTGATTGAGAAGATCACATCGCCGGAAATAAACCTGAGCCCGGTACCGGTGAAGTACGCCGACGGTTCCGTCCGTCACCCCGGCTTGGACAACCACGGGATGGGAACCATCTTCGAGGAGCTGGTGCGCCGCTTCAATGAGCAGAACAACGAGGATGCCGGCAAGCACTGGACCCCACGCGATGCCGTTACGCTGATGGCCAAGCTCGTCTTCTTCCCCGTCGCAGACAGAATTCAGTCTGGGACGTATCTGCTCTACGATGGCGCCTGCGGTACCGGCGGGATGCTGACAGTGGCCGAGCAGACGCTACGACAGGTTGCGGCGGAGCACGGAAAGGACGTTTCCACGCACCTCTATGGGCAGGAGATAAGCGGAGAAACCTTTGCCATCTGCAAAGCCGACCTGTTAGTCAAGGGAGAAGGCGAGGCGGCAGACAATGTCGTTGGCGGCCCTGAGCACTCAACCCTCTCCAACGACGCTTTCCCGTCGCGCGAGTTCGACTTCATGCTGTCCAACCCGCCCTACGGCAAGAGCTGGAAAATCGACCTGGAACGCATGGGCGGCAAGAAGGACATGCGCGACCCCCGCTTCGTTATCGAACATGCGGGCGATGCCGAGTATTCCCTGGTCACCCGCTCCAGCGACGGCCAGATGCTCTTTCTCGCCAACAAGCTCTCCAAGATGAAGCAGGACACCGCGCTCGGCAGCCGCATCGCCGAGGTGCACAACGGCAGCTCGCTGTTCACCGGCGACGCCGGACAGGGCGAGAGCAACATCCGCCGCTGGATCATCGAGAACGACTGGCTGGAGGCCATCGTCGCCCTCCCGCTCAACATGTTCTACAACACCGGCATCGCCACCTATGTTTGGGTGCTCACAAACCGCAAGCCCGCCCACCGCAAGGGTAAGGTGCAGTTGATCGACGCGACCCAGTGGTTCCAGCCCCTGCGCAAGAACCTCGGCAAGAAGAACTGCGAGCTCGGCGACGATGACATTGCCCGCATCTGTGACACCTTCCTCGCCTTCGAGGAATCGGAGCAGAGCAAGATCTTCGACAACGCCGCGTTCGGCTACTGGAAG
>JAPONS010000112.1 GCA_026713825.1 Chloroflexota bacterium
AAGGGCTACAAGCAGGTGGTCTTCACGGAGATCCCGTGCAACTGGTTCCAGTGCCAGGAGAACAGCATCGACCCCGTACACGTCGAGTGGCTGCACGGCCGCTGGTCTAGAGTGCTGGGCGTCGGGCGCGGGCCGGAGCCGCAGGCGCACGCGAAGGTCGGCTTCGACGAGTTCGATCACGGCATCGTTTACCGCCGAGTCTTCGAGGGCGGCACCGAGCAGGACGAGCAGTGGACCGTCGGCCGGGTCTGCCTGTGGCCGAACGCACTGTACGTCGGCCACTTCGAGTGGCGGGTGCCCATCGACGACGAGAACACGCTGAGCGTGGCGTGGTTCAACGTCCCTGTTCCCGGCGAGGCCCCCTTCGAGCAGGAGCGCATCCACTACTGGAACTCCCCGCTGACGGACGAGAACACGGGCCGCTGGATAGACACGCACGTCATGAACCAGGACTTCATCGCGTGGGTGGGCCAGGGCGCGCTGGCCGACCGAACGCAGGAGCACCTGGGCGGCAGCGACCAGGGCATCATCCTGATGCGCCGCCGCATGCTGGAGGAGGCCCGCGTGGTCGCCGACGGCGGTGAGCCCAAGTGCGTGTACCGCGACCCGGAGGCCAACCAGATGCTGTACCTGCCTCGACAGGGCCGGGCACGCGAGGACCAGGGCTTGCCGCCGCAGTTCCGCAACCCGGACCCCACCAAGGCGCCTCGCAATGTCCACCTCGCGAAGCAGCCGCAGTGGATCCTGGACGAGATGGACAGCATCTGGCAGGAGCGCCTTGCTGAGGTGGAGAACTACACCCCCGTCGAGGCGGAAGTAGAGTAGCAAAGGCCGGGGCCGTCAGGTGACGCCCCGATGACGGGTAATCGATAGCACGGCCGGGAGCGTCCTTGTTGGTAGGGCGCTCCTAGCTGTGCTATACTGGCGGGTGCAAATTCAAAAGTCCGCCCATACGCCGTTGGGCGGCGGGATAGTGGATTGGCGAACCCGAGAGCATATGAGCTAGTTGTGGTCTTGAGCCCGGCCCTGGACCAGGAGGAGGTGGATGGGACCATGGAGCGCATCCATGGAATCATCACGGGAGCGGGTGGAGAGCTGACCAACCAGGAGAGCTGGGGCATGCGTCGCCTGGCCTATCCAATCCAGGACTACACGGAGGGGAACTACTTCCTCACCCAGTTCACCACGGACCCGGACCAGACACGGCCGCTGGAGAACGCCCTTGGGCTGTCCGAGGACATTCTGCGGCACTTGCTGATTCGCATAGACAACTAGCGCGTCCAGATTCTCCAGGACGGCAAGGGGGCAACCATGGTCAGCATGAACAAAATTACCATCATCGGCCACTTGGGCCGTGACCCGGAGATGCGTTACACGCCACAGGGCACGGCAGTGACGGACTTTTCCGTTGCCACCTCACGCGCCTACACGGACGGCATGGGGGAACGGCGCGAGGAGACAGACTGGTTTCGCGTCAGCGCGTGGCGACAGCTGGCGGAACTCTGCAACCAATACCTGCAGAAGGGCAGCCTGGTGTACGTCGAGGGCCGCCTGCATGTCCGCACCTACGAGGCGAACGATGGAAGCACGCGCTTTTCCAGTGACGTAACAGCCAATGAAGTCCGGTTTCTAAATCGCCCTGACCGGGACAGCCAGGGCGCTGCCGGCAGCGGGTTCGGCAGCGGGCCGACGGAGCCCGACGACCTGCCCTTCTAGCATGAGAGACACATTGAGCATGGTGGAGGACCGTTAACGTTATGACAACGACTGGAGAGCAATCCAGACCGCCGACGGGAGCGCCGGGCGGCGGGCCATCCGGGCCGCGCCCGAGCGGAGGTCCTTCAGGGCCGCGCCCGGGCGGGGGTCCGCGGGGCCGCGCCGGCGGCGGGCGAGGACGCCGCTTCTATCCGCCGCGTCGGCGCGTATGCGCCTTTTGCGTGGAGAAGAAGATCGTCATCGACTACAAGAACGTCGGGATGCTGCGCCGCTACATCACGGAGCGGGCGCGCATCAGCCCGCGGCGCCGCACCGGCACCTGCGCCCGGCACCAGCGCATCCTCGCGGAAGCCATCAAGCGGGCGCGGCAGATCGCGATGCTGCCCTTCACCCCGGACCACATCCGGGTCACGGGCTGGCACGGCTAGGCTTCGGCCGCAGACGCCTCCAACGCGTACATTCTGTTGGGAATCCGCGTTGCGGGTGCAACCTGCAGGGCCAATTGAGCGTTTATAGTTCATATGACCCCTAACCCCGCCGTATTGCTGCGGCGGGTGTTACACAGACACACACATCAGCAGGAAACAGGACGCGGTGGAAAGACAGCGAATTTTGGCAGCCAACCTCGGCAGGCGCAACCGAGGGTCCAACCTGCAGCGCGAAAAGGGCCGGCAGCGCGTCGCCATCGGCATCGCGGTGGTCGTCGTCCTGCTGGTCATCGCCATCCCCATCTACGGCTGGGTGACCACCTTCGTGCTGCCCCCGCGCGAGGTCATCGTCCGCGTCAACGACGTTGAGTACGACATGGGCTACCTGGTGAAGCTGATGCGCATGGTGCAGCGGCAAACCGAGGCCGGCGGGCAGACCGTGAACCTCGGCACCGTGCCGTTCCAACTGGTGCAGGACCTGGCGACCAACGAGCTCATCGTCCAAGGCGCGCAGGCGCGGGGGATTCAGGTAACCGACGAGGAGCTGGACGCGGAACTGCGGCTGCGCGTCCTCGGCCCGGTCGACCCGGAGTCCACGTCGACGCCTGCCGAGATCGAGACGGAGTTTCAGGAGACCTACCGCCAGTTTCTGAACCAGGTCCAGGTCACGGATGACGAATACCGGGATATCGTCGCGCGAGACATGTACCGGATCAGGCTCGAGGAGGTCCTGGGCGAAACCGTCCCGAAGGAGCAGGAGCACGTTCACCTGTACGCGCTGGCCGTGCAGACCCAAGAGGACGTGGAGGAGATCCGCACCAAGTTTGCGCGCGGCTCGACCTTCACGGAGCTCGTGGAGGAGTACGCCCAGGACCCCGAGACGCTCCGCCGCGAGGGCGAGGTAGACTGGGTGCCGCGCGGCGTTCTGGAGGAGGGCGTCGGGGGCTACATCTTCGACGAGCTCCAGGTGGGCGAACTCTCTGAGGGCATTCCCGACTTCGACCCCAATACCGGCCAGGACTACTTCATCATCTACTACGTGCCGGAGCGGGAGGCGTCCCGCACAGTCTCGGAGCAGAACCTGGAGAGCCTGCAGTCAAAGGTCGTGTCCGACTGGGTCATCGAGGAGCGGAACCGGCAGGACGTGGTGACGGACTTCGACTCCACCCAGTACGCGTGGCTCGCCAAGAAACTCCGCCTGACCACGATCATCCCCACACCCGCGGCTCGGTAGCGGGAGCCGTGCGCATGGCGGAAAAGAGCGCCCTGGGCGTAGGCCTGCTTGGCTTGGGCGTCATTGGCAGCCACGTAGCCTCCCGCCTGCTCGACCCCGGGACCGCCGCCGCCTTCGGACGCCCCGTCGAGCTGCGCAGGGCGCTGGTGCGGCGGCTGGACCTCCCCCGAAGCGTCGCGCTGCCTGACGGCGTGCTCACGGACGACTTCGCCGACGTGCTCGAGGACGACGGCATCGACGTCGTCGTGGAGGCCATGGGCGGGGAGCACCCCGCACTCAACCACCTCACGCAGCTCCTTTCGCAAGGCGTCAGCGTCGTCACCGCCAACAAAGAGGTAGTGGCCAAGCACGGCCCCGCGCTCATGGCGGCGGCGCGCTCGTCCGGCGCACACCTGCGCTACGAGGCCAGCGTCGGCGGAGGCATCCCCATCATCGGCCCGCTGCAGGACGACCTGCTGGCCAACGACATCAGCTCCGTGCGCGCTATCATCAACGGCACCACCAACTACATCCTGACCAAGATGTCGCAGGAGGGGCTGGCCTTTGGCGACGCGCTCGCGCAGGCGCAGGCACTGGGCTACGCGGAGCCCGACCCGGCCAACGACATAGAGGGGCGGGACGCGGTCTACAAGCTGGCCATCCTGGCCTCTCTGGCCTTCCACACCACCGTCACGCCGGACCAGGTGCACTGCGAGGGCATCACGGCGCTGGAGGCCGACGACTTCCAGTACGCCCACGAGCTTGGGTACGAGATCAAGCTGCTGGCCATCGCGCAGCGCATCGACGGGGCCGTGCAGGCTCGCGTCCACCCGGCGCTGCTGCACCGCGAGACGATGCTGGCGAAAGTGGAGGGCCCCTTCAACGCCGTCGAGGTCGAGGGCGACCTTGTGGGGCCCGTGGTGTTCCACGGACGCGGCGCGGGCCCTGCGCCAACTGCCAGCGCCATCATCGGCGACCTGCTGGCCTGCACGCGGGGCGAGGCGTCGGATCCCGGCGGGTCGAGCCCGCAGTGGACGCCGCTGCCGGTGCGGCCGATGCGTGACCTTGAGACGCAGTACTACCTGCGCATAAGCGCGTCAGACCAGCCGGGCGTGCTGGCGCAGATCGCCCGGGCCTTTAGCGACCACACCATCAGCCTCGCGTCCGTGATCCAGAAGGACGCCGACAACCAGGCGGGGACGGCGGACCTGGTCATCACGACACACCCCGCCCGCGAGGCGGCCATGCAGTCCGCGCTGGAGGACCTGAAGCGGCTCTCCGTGCTGACGGCGGTGCACAACCTGCTGCGCGTGGAAGCGGCGTGACCCCTACCAAGTTCCCCGCCCAACAGTTATCCTGTCACTAGCGCAATGCGGAGTATTCAATGAACCAGGGCGTCCTCCAGACGTACCACGAGTTCCTCCCGATAACCACCTCCACGCCAATGATCTCGTTGGGAGAGGGCAGCACCCCATTGGTGCGCTCTCACCGGATGGCGGCGGAGTTGGGGTTGGAGAACCTCTACTTCAAGCTGGAGGGCTGCAACCCCACCGGCTCATTCAAAGATCGCGGCATGGTGATGGCCGTGGCCAACGCCCTTGAGAACCAGAGCCGGACGATCATCTGCGCCTCCACCGGCAACACCAGCGCTTCCGCGGCGGCCTACGGCGCCCACTGCAACCTCTCGACGGTGGTGCTGGTGCCGAAGGGAAACGTGGCACGGGGCAAGATCGCCCAGGCCATTGCGTACGGGGCGCACATCCTGCTCATCAACGGCAGCTTCGACCGCGCGCTGGCCATCGTGCGGGAGCTGTCGGAGCGGCACCCCATCGCGCTGGTCAACTCCGTGAACCCCTACCGCATCGAGGGGCAGAAGACTGCGGCCTTCGAGATCTCGGACGCGCTTGGGGACGCGCCGGACTTCCTGTGCATCCCCGTGGGCAACGCCGGGAACATCTCCGCCTACTGGAAGGGCTTCAAGGAGTACCACCAGCTGGAATGCACGACGCACACGCCGCAGATGTTCGGCTTTCAGGCCGAAGGCTCGGCGCCCATCGTGCGCGGGGCGATCGTCGAAGACCCCGAGACGATCGCCACGGCCATCCGCATCGGCAACCCAGCGAGCTGGCAGACGGCAGTGGAGGCGCGGGACGAGTCCGGCGGGCTCATCGACGCGGTGACAGACGAGGAGATCCTGGCGGCCTACAAGCTGCTGGCGCGGCTGGAAGGCATCTTCTGCGAGCCGGCCTCGGCGGCGTCAGTGGCCGGGCTCATCAAGAGCGTCGGCAGCGGCCTCATCCCCAAGGACAAGACGGTCGTCTGCATCCTGACCGGCACGGGGTTGAAGGACCCGGACCTGGCCAACCAGATTGCGGACATCCCGCTCCGGGAGCTCTCCGCGGAGTCCGACGAGGTGGAGCGGATTATTCTTTCCCTGTAGAGTCCGGCAACCCTTCCCCAGCAGCCTCAGTCACACTCTCCCGTCCTCAATGCCAGTTGCGCACCCCGGGAACGCTCACCCCGCACGCCTGTACATCAGGCTGTTGCCGTCCTTGGCGCAGATATCGGCGACGCCGGCTTCGCGGAAACAGTAGGCGGCCTGCTGGGCGACGCTTCGAGTCGATTTCATGGCCGCCGCGAGGTCATTCGTCGTGAACTGCTCCGGCAGTTTGGCGTCGACCATCGTGAAAAGGTCGGCCATCGACGTGATGGCGTGCGTCTCGACCACGTCCACCAGCCGCCGATCGACGCGCGTGTAGCCCGGCCGACGCCAGCGCGCGCGGACCCTCGGCACGCGGACTTCTTCCTCGATGGTCATGACGACCTCCAGGGTCAGGTTGGGGTGCGCGAGCAGCGATGGGATGCTGACCAGCGCCTGGAAGACGTCGAAGACGGAGCCGTGCCGGGGCGACTTGCGCCGCATGGGCGGCGCGTCCGGGTCATCCGCCGCCCTGACGATATACCGGTCGCGGGCGATGGGGTGAACGAGGGTGACCGGATACGATTCCAGCAGCCGGGACAGCTTGCCCTTGAGCGGCCCGAAGCCGCCAGTTTGAATCTCAAAAATGCGACCGGCGGTAACCACGTCCGCCACGAAGCCGTCGATGGCCTGCTCGGTGACGCTTTCGGCGACGGAGTAGCGCTCCTTCAGCGTCCGGTGCAGCGACTGCTCGTTGAGCTCCCCAATGGTCGTCATCGCGCGCTCAGCGTAGGGGATGGGAACGCAAAGGTGCAACGGGGGCGTGTCAGGGGAGTGGAGACAACCATTCGACAGGCTCCGGGAAACGGGGGACGGGCGATTCGCGAATCGCCCCTAGGCTGACCACCCCGCATCCCTGGATACCGGCATTCACCGGTATGGGATGCGCAGGGTTAGCGGCGGAAGGTGACGCGGCGGAAGATCTCCGCGTACTCCACACCGACGAGCTCGCCGTTCTGCTTGACGCGGGCGCGGGAGAAGTCGCCGGGGTTGCGACCGCCAAACTGGCTGGCGTGCTTGGCCAGCGCCTCGATCTTCTTGTCCACAGTCTCGGTGACATCGCAGAAGACGTCGGGGTCCTCGGAGCCCCAGAACAGGATTGCGCCCACCTTGTGGGGTTCCAGGCCGGCGGCGCGGTGCTCCGGGAAGTGGTGGATGTCGCGGGCGTAGGGGAAGCATGCGTCCTGCGCCACGACACCGATGGTACGGTGGTCGCGGTGGCCGTGATTCAGCCGGTGGTACGGCTCCGTGGTCAGCACGACGTCCGGCTTGAAGCGGCGGATAGCCTCCACCAGCTGACCTCTGAACTCGCGGGAATCCTCCAACCCGCCGTCCGGGTTGCGCAGGTTGACGACCTCCTTGATGCCCATGACCCTGGCGGCCTCCGCCTGCTCCTGCTCGCGCGTCTCGATGAGGTCCTCAGGGGAGACGTTCGGGTCGCTGGTGCCGGCGCGTCCGTCCGTCGCGAGGACGAGGAACACCTCGGCGCCCTCGTTGACCCATTTGACCACCGTTCCGCCGCAGCCGCCCTCGGCGTCGTCGGGATGGGGGGTGAAGACCAGGGCGCGTTCCGGCGTTTCCAACGGCTCCATTGACATGTCCTCCTTGATTGCCTGGGCGTAGGTAGCCCAAAGTGGTTTCGCGGCGCCGCGCATGCGGCTCTGTGAATGGGAAGCGGCTGCGCCCGGTGGCCTCTCCGAGACAAGGGCGGCTTGGCAGTCACTCTGCTACAATGAGCTATCCTTGTCAAGGTACGCCGCACCTTATGACGAGTCCACAACCACGCCTTTACGCCTTCTCCTGGGACCGCCTGGACGACTTCGCGGCCCTGGTCAACGCGGTACAGGGCCTCAAGGGCACACCCGCCGCCGCCGACCCCGCATTCATGGCAGAGCGGCTCCGCGTCCCCGGTATGGACGCCGAGTCCGACTGTCTCCTCGCCTCGCTGGACGGGGCGCTCATCGGCTACACCTTGCTGAACTGGGAGCTGCCCATCGGCAGCGTCGTGCTGGAGGGCGGCGTCCTGCCGGAGCGGCGCCGTAAGGGCGTCGGCAGCGAGTTATTCGCGTGGGCGAAGGAGAACGGCCGCAGCCGTGGGGCCGGGGTGGCACGGGCGCCGTCGCCGGAGACGGACGCCGAACTGGCGGGTTTTCTTCAAGGGCAGGGATTCAGCGAGGTCCGTCTGCACGACATCATGCGGTGGGCGACCGGACTGCTGCCCGAGCCGGATCTGCCGCCGGGCATCGTCTCGCGCCTCTTCCGCGCCGGCGACGAAGCCCAACTTGCCGAGGCGCAGAACGCGGCCTTCAAAGAGCAGTGGGGGTTCTCGCCCAACACCGTCGAGCAGATCGCCTACGCCGTGGGCATGAGCCGCACCACCCCTGAGGGCGTGGCGCTGCTGCTGGACGGCGGCGACGTGGCAGCCTACTGCCTGACGCAGACCGTTGGGCAGGCGCCGGAGCTGGCGGGGAGCGTCTTCATGCTGGGGGCGCACCCGCGCTACCAGGGTTTGGGGCTGGGCAGGGCCGCGCTGCTGGCCGGCATGCGGCTGCTGCTGGACCGAGGCGTCAAGACGATAGAGCTCACGGTGGACGCGGAGAATGACGCGGCCAAGCAGCTCTACGACTCCGTCGGGTACCAGCGGGTGAACGGGCGCCGGTGGTTTGAGGCGAACCTCACAGAGGGCTAGTCCATCATCGCCCTGTCGGGCTCATAGGCCAGTTCGCCCGCCCCATTCTCCCCGTTCTCAAGGCGTTGCCTGCGCTCGTAGTGTTCACGGGTGATCTCCTGTGACAGCACGCCGCCGGAGAAGATGATGCGCATCGCCTCGTCGAAGGTGATGTCCGTCGGGGTGACCTCATCTTCCTTCACGAAGGTCATGTAGCCGGATGAGGGGATGGGAATGGTGGGGATGTACACCGTCAAGTACTCCTCACCGTCCGGCATGACAAAGCGGCTGGTGACCATGCCCAAAGCCAGGGCGCCGATGCGAGGGTACTCGAGCACGACGACGGGCTGGTTGGACAGGGGGTTGTCCGAGGCGAACATATCCACCACCTGCCGGACCACGCGGTAGAAGCTCCGAACCACGGGAATGCTCTCGATGGTGCCGTGCCAAATCCGCACCACCTGGGTGCCGACCACGGACCGCGCCGCCGAGCCGAGGAAGTACAGGAAACCGAGAATGATGACCACGATGGTGAACTGCAGCCATGCACCAGAAATGAACGGTATGTGTCCCTCAAGAACGTCAAAGAGCGGCAGGAGGAAGTTGTAGAGGAACTCCCAAAGGAAGCGGATGATGAAGATGGTTACGGCCAGAGGGATAATCAAGACAAGGCCGGTGACGAGGCGGTTCCGAAACTGTCCAGCCAACACGCCTGTGCGGACACGGGCCCGGGCCAGCCTTGCCAGCATCTCGTCCTTGGTCATCGCACAGCCTCCGCGGCGAGCAGGCCGCCGTAGAATTCAGCGAACCGCCAGCCGATGGCGTCCCACCCCATCCCCTCCGCACGGCTTCGGCCGGCGCGGCCCATGGCCCCGCGCAGCGCGTCGTTGGTGAGGAGAACCTCGACGCGGTCCGCGTAGCACTCCGGCGTGTGCAGCGGGACGAGGTAGCCTGTCTCGCCGTCGCGCACCAGGGATGCAAGGCCGCCCGTCCGAGCGGCGACGACGGGCGTGCCGCACGCCATGGCCTCCAGGGCCACAAGGCCAAAGCTCTCATACCAGGAGGGCGCCAGCAGCACATCAGCGGCGCTGTAGTACGACGGCAGGGCATCATGCGGGACCGTGCCGGCAAACCGGACGCTGCCGTCCATCCCGAGGGTCTTCGCCAGCGCGCTCAAGCGCTCTGCCTCCGGGTCATTGTCCAGGTCGCCGCCCACCAGCACCACCTCCACGTCATGCCGCTCCCGGAGCAGCGCGGCGGCGGACACCGCCAGATCATACCGCTTCAGCGGGTCGAACCGCCCCACGCACAGCAGCACGCGCTTGCCTTTCAGTCCCAGTCGCCGCTTCGCCTCCACCCTGTCAATCGGATGGAAGGTCTCCACATCGACGCCGCCGGGCAGCACGGTGACCCTGGCGCGAGGCGCGCCGTAGTGCCGGGCAAGCAGGTCGCGCTCGTGGCGGTCCGAGACGACGATGGCGTCGGCTCCCGCCACGATGCGGCGCTCGGCGGGGCTGCGCTCGGGCAGCTCATCGGCGGACGGGTCGGCCAGCAGCTTGACCTCCGCGAGGGTGTGGAACGTGGCGGCGAGCCGTGCGCCCCATGCCGGGGCAAGCTCCAGCCCGGCGAGGCCGGACAGCCAGTAGTGGCTGTGCACCACGTCGTAGCTCGCGCCCTCGGCCATCGCGAAGGACTTGGCCCCGCTGACGAAGTCCGGAAGGTACGGCAGAAGCGGGCCGGCGACAGAGTCCTGCGGACCGGCCTCGATATGCACAAGGCGGACACCCTCGCCCATGGGCGTGACCGGGAGGTCGCCGGAGTTGTGGCGGCGGGGGAAGATATCGACCACGGCGCCCTGCCGGCCGAGGGCCTGCGCCAGGTTGCGGACGTAGACGCTCATGCCGCCGGCTTCGCGCTCGCCAAGGCGTGCCAGGGGGCACGAGTGGTAGCAAAGCATGGCGATGCGCATGGGCGTCCCGCTCCTAGCCGGCCCCCGATGGCCCGCCGTCCCTGACGACGGTCATGCGGTACACCGCCTGGTCTACGCCGCCCAGGTGGTACTTGTAGTGTTCGTCCCCGCGGAGGAACTCGAAGGAATCGAGGCCGCGCTCGATGGCGTCGCGGATGGCGGTGGCCTTGAGCAGCAGGCCGACGCTCAGGTCAGCGAAAGCCGGGTCAAAGCCGCTGTTGTAGAGGAGTCGGCGGCCGCAGTAGTCGAAGCAGAGGCAGGACGACACCGGGACGCCGTCCTTCTCCATGAACCAGAGCCGCGCGACATTCACGCCGGCGAGGGCGACGGCCATCTCTCGGAAGAAGGTCTCACGCTCCGGCGTCAGGAAGCGGTACTTCTCCTCACGGCCCATGCGCATGAGCTCGAAGAAGGCGTCGAGACGCTCCTCGATCTCGCCGGCGGCGGAGTAGCAGTGGATGTCGATGCCGCCCGCGTTTTCCAGGCGGCGGAACTTGCGGCGGAGCTCGTGGCGGTCCTTCTTGCGCAGCCCGGCGAGGTAGGCGTCCCAGTCGGCGGGAAGCTCCAGCGTCGGCGAGACGTCCTCCTGCTCGACGGTACACGACCAGCCCTCCTGCTCCGCGAATCGGGGCAGGTGCCGCAGCGTGGGCGACGATTGGGACAGGCTGGGAAAGTAGAGACGCCGCCAGTCCTGGGAGAGGAGGTAGTCTCGGAGGTGGCGGTAGAAGTCCGGCTCGTAGCCCTGGGGGATGATGAAGTCGTGGAAGTCGAAGAGGTCCGTGTCGCCGAGGAAGGAGATGGTGTCGTCCTGGCGCTGGAGAGGCGCGATGCCGACGGTTTCGCCGTCGTGCTGGAAGGCGAGGAGCAGGAGCTCGCGGCCCTGGCCGAAGCTCTCCCACCAGAGCCGCTGCCAACGATGGGAAAGAAAGAAGGCCTTGACGTCGCAATCGGGCACCATGGGGTCCCAGGACTGCTCCAGTGAGGAGAAGGTGTGGATGGTGGTCTGTGCGGGCATCTGACCCCCTGGATTAAGGCTCATGCTTCTGGGTGACAGGCAGGGAGGGCGCGGTGCGCACCCTCCCCCGGGTTGTGCGCTAGGACGCGGGCGCGGGCGCCGTGTTGGGACCGGAGGAGCGGCCCTTTGGGGTGCGCTGCCGGGTCTTGGCCGGCTTCTCCTCGACTGATTCCGGCTCGGCGACGGCCGTTGCGGCGGCGGGCGACGCCCGCTCCGGCTTGGGCGCCAGCGAGTCAAAGAGCTCTCCCAACTCCGGGCCCTCGACGGTCTCGTGCTCGATGAGGTACTGGGCAACCTGGTGGAGCTTGTCATTGTTGGCGAGCAGGGTGGTGCGGGCCAGCGAGTAGGCCTCGTCGACGAGCTGGTGGACCTCGGTGTCGATGTCCTCGGCGATGCGGTCGCTATAGTCGCGCTGCTCAGAGATCTCACGGCCGAGGAAGACGAGCTCCTCGCGCTTGCCGAAGGTGCGCGGGCCGAGCTTCTCGCTCATGCCGTAGCGGGTGACCATCTGCCGGGCGATGTTGGTGGCGGTGGCAAGGTCGTTGCTGGCGCCGGTGGTGACGTCGACGAAGATGATCTCCTCGGCGACGCGGCCGCCCATGGAGACGGCGAGCATGTCCTTGAACTGCTGCTTGCTCCAGAGGTGGCGATCCTCGTCGGGCAAGAGGCGGGTGTAGCCGCCCATGCCGCCGCGGGCGACGATGGATATCTTGTGCACCGGGTCCGCGTGCTCCAGCATCCGTGCGACCAGGGCGTGGCCGGCCTCGTGGTAGGCCGTGACCTCCTTCTCGTGGTCGGAGAAGACGCGGCTCTTGCGCTCGGGACCGGCGACGAGGCGGTCGATGGACTCGGCGAATTCCGCCGTGCCGATGGACTTCTTGCCGTTGCGGGCGGCCAGGATAGCGGCCTCGTTGACCAGGTTGGCGAGGTCGGCGCCGCTGAAGCCGGGGGTCTGCCGGGCGATGACCTCCAGATTGGCGTCGGGCTCCAGGGGCTTGCCCTTGGAGTGCACGTTCAGGATGGCCTGGCGGCCGACGACGTCGGGCAGGTCGAGCACGACGCGGCGGTCGAAGCGGCCGGGGCGCATCAGCGCCGGGTCCAGGATGTCCGGGCGGTTGGTGGCGGCGACGACGATGACATTCGTTCCCGTATCGAACCCGTCCATCTCCACGAGGATCTGGTTCAGCGTCTGCTCGCGCTCGTCGTGGCCGCCGCCAAGGCCGGCGCCGCGGTGGCGGCCGACGGCGTCGATCTCGTCGACGAAGATGATGCAGGGGGCGTTGCGCTTGGCCTGATCGAAGAGGTCACGGACGCGGGACGCACCCACGCCGACGAACATCTCGACGAACTCGGATCCGCTGATGGAGAAGAAGGGCACCTCGGCTTCACCGGCCACGGCCCTCGCGAGGAGGGTCTTGCCGGTGCCAGGCGGGCCCGCCAGCAGCACGCCGCGGGGCACGTGAGCACCCAGAGAGGTGAACCGCTCCGGGAACTTGAGGAACTGCACGACCTCCGCCAGCTCCTCCTTGGCCTCCTCCTCGCCGGCGACGTCGGAGAAGGACACGGTCGGGCGGTTGGCCATGACCACGCGGGCGCGGCTGCGGCCGAAGTTCATCGTTTGCGAGCCGGAGCCCTGGGCCTGTCGCATCATGAACAGAAGCAGTCCGCCGAAGAAGATGAGCGGCAGGAAGTTGATCAGCAGGCCGAAGAAGCTGCCGAGCCCGCTGCTGCCCTTGACGATGATCTCGGGTCCGGTGGTGGCTTCCGGGTCCAGGCCGGCATTCTCAAGCGTCTCAACAAGGCTGGAGTCCGCCTCCTTGCGGGAGGTGTAGGTGCGCCCGGCGATGTCGGTGATGAACAGGTTGTCGCCGTTGATCTCGATCCTGGTGAGGTCGCCTTCCTTGGCCTTCTGCACAACCTGGCTGATGGCCAGCTCTTCAGAGCCCCCACTGGGCTGAAACACCGCGAAGAACATCGCGATGACGGCGATTGTGATGATGACGTAGATGATGCTATTGCGGAGCATTCTCGGGCTCATTGGTCCTCCAAGGGGGCGGCGAAGGGGCACCCAAGCTCATCATACCGCAGGGGGGAGAGAAACGCAAAAGCGAAATAGCTTTGGAGAGGTCTCAAAAGGGCGCCGGTTGGAGGGGTCTGTGGAGGGGGGCGGCTAGACCTGCTGGGGCGTTGTGTCGTAGGTGCAGAGGGGGTCGCCGAGGTTGATGCGGGCGGTGCTGCTCACCGGGGCCTCGAGGACCTCCGCGATGAGCTCCCGGTCCAGGGTGCAGATGACGCCGCTCTGGGTGGCGACGCCTCGATACGGGCAGTTGTGCAACGTGACCTGCACGCCCTCCGGCGTCACCTCGACGGAGGGGGAGAACTGCTCGTCCTCCAAGATGCGCCGAAGCAGTGTGATGCGGTCGATCTCCTCGTCGTCCGGGAGGCGGGCACGGTGCTCCTCGACCATGGTGCGGGCCACGAGGGTGAGGAGCTGCTTTGCCGGGGCGTCGCCGCTTCCGTTGGCGGAGATGGTGAGGGTGTGCAGGAGGCGCTGGAGGAGGAGGTTATAGCGCTTGGGCATGATCTCCTGGCCCTCCTCCGTCAGGGCGAAGAGGTGTTCAGGGCGGCCGGGCTTGCGGCGGACGGGCTCGAAGGTAACAAGGCGGTCACGCTGGAGGATTTCGAGGTGACGGCGAACCGCCGCCGCCGCCATTCCCAGTTCCGTGCTCAACTGGTCAACGGTGGCGCCGTGGCGCTGCAAACTGTTGAGAATGCTCAGTCGTGTGCCGTCCATAGCCTGCCAAAGGGGGAGCGTTGTGTGCGCGCCCCCATTGTAGCCCGGCCGATTTTAGGGTGTCAAAGGGTTTATGAGGATTTCGTCTTAAAATTTGTTTTTTCAAGAAAATGCTTGACAAAGACGAAATCGTGTGTTACCTTCTGAACATAGGTTACCAGAACTGCACGGGAGTAGATGCCATGAACCTGGAGAAGGAAGCCCTGCTGGAGACAAATGCCCAAGCCCTGCCTGTGTCGCTCTGCGCCCACCACTGGGTCATCGAGACGCCGGCAGGACCCGTCAGCCGCGGTCAGTGCAAGCGCTGTGGTGAGGAGCGAGAGTTCCTGAACTCCCCCGACAGTTCCTTCTACTGGGAGGACGACGCCTCCCGAAAGACGGTTGGCGACGCGACATTCCCGGTCCCGACCGTTGCGGCCACCCCCGGTCTGGACGAGTAGTCCAACCGCAATTCCTCGATTGAGAGGAAGGAGCGCCCATATGGGCGCTCCTTCTTTTTGTCTTCTCCTCCGGTCAGGGTCAGCCTACGCACCCGCAGGCGCCTCTTCCTCGGACGCCTCGGCTGCATGGGCTTCTACGGGACGCTCCCGGTAGTAGACGCCCCAACGCTGCATCAGCTCCTCGACCTGCGGAGACTCAAGCTTGACCAGCTCCCGCAGGAAGCCGGCCAGCGCGTGGGCGTGCAGCATGTCCGGGGTGCACACCCATGACATCTCTCCGGGGACGGTGTAGAGCACGCCGCTCTGGTGCTCGCACTCGAGCTCGATGCGGGTGCCGCCGGACCCCAGGCTTACCTTGACGCCGGACTCTGCCATCGCCGCCTCCGTTGTCGTTAGGGGACCAGCGCGTCCCGGCCGTGCACGTACTGCTGCAGGCTCTGCGAGGCGTTCCGGTTCACGAGCGACCGCTGGAACATGGGGTGGGTGGCGCTGCGGACCTCGTGCTCGATCTTGAAGAGCGCCTCGCCGGTGTCCAGGTCTACGATGTCCTCGAAACGGTACTGGAAGTCGTTGCTCTCCTCCGTGATGAGGCCGCGCTCCTTCAGGAAGGAGTGGGGGCCGGAGAAGTTGGAGATGTAGACGGCGATGTGGTGGCCATCGTAGGGCGGGAGAGCGCCCTCTGTCTCGCGGAAGCGGAGCTCCTGCTTCAGGCCCATGCGCACGTGGGCGGTGTTGTCCTCGACGTAGGCGGGGGCGTCGATGATCTCGCGGTAGAAGCGGGCGATGCCCTCGGCCGCGCCGGCGGGGACGTGGAACTCGACGTAGGGTATGCCGACGGGCCACTCGTTGGCGTAGGCCTCGCCCTGGGTGCAGCGGAACTTGTTGCCCCACGGACAGGTGGCTATGACGGCGTCGCCCTCGACGGAGCAGTCGAACTTGGTGCCCTCGAGGAGAGGCTTGACGGCCTCCAGGCGCGCCTTGAGGGCCTCGATATCGGGGACCTCAAGGCCGATGACGCCGCGGAGGACCTGCATGCCGCGGGTGGGCAGGTGGAACTGCTGTTTGCCGGCGTTGGCCCACATGTTGTCCTGGCCCACCATCATGTAGGGGTCGCGGGTGAGGCCGAGGCCGGAGATGTAGAAGATCTGGGCCAACCGCTGGTCCGGGACGAGCACGTTGACGTGCTCCATCATCAGGATGTTGCCGACGTCCTGCACCGATCGGTCAAAGGTTGCTTCCACCACCATGGCCTCCTCCTTCGCCTGCCGGCTCGCGCTCCAAGGGGATGCGGCACGGCTGCCCTGCGGTTGGTTGCGCCTATTATGCCAAACCGAGCGGCGGTCGGCTAGCACCGGATGGCAGGGACTGCGGTCGGGCGGTTGGCGGACGGGAAAGCGAGCAGCCCCCGGCGTTCTGCCGGAGGCTGCTGCGTTGCTCCGTTGGATTGAAGGCTTCGGCTAGACGGCCGCGGCCTTGACGTAGTCTGAGATGGCGCTCTTGATGCCCCTCATCCGGGTGAACTCCGGGTACTTGCCGTCCTCACTGTGCCGGTCGAAGACGACCTCGTCGTCACAGGTGACCTTGAGGATGCCGGCGTCGCCGGGGGTGATGGTGAGCGCAACCTTGTTGCCCAGTTCCGCGAAAATCTCGGTGGCTATCCAAGCCGCCTGCGGCAGGTAGCCTCAAGGCACGCAGTAGGTGATCTCCACAATCGGTTTGCCTTCCATGACGCAACTCCTTGGTAAGGTTGAGGACAGGGTAATTTGGGAGGGGGAGGCTGTCAACCGGCGGGGGGGTAGCCAGAGAATTTAAGTGACTGTGCGCTCACCACGTCCGTGCCACTGGCAGTACGCTCCTATCGTGGCCGGTGCTGTACACCTGCTTCCCCCATCACCGCCTACAGTGTCTATGCACAGCGCAATTACCCTCTCACGGTTAGTCTCTGCTTGCCCGCGGCGTAGGCGCTTAACGCAATTCCAACAGGTTACCTCGGCCCTGTTGGTGGTCAGATTGTCGTCCCCCTGCATAGGCGGGCCCTTAATTGGCATGGACGTTAGGCGGCGGCACAACCGCACCGAAATGCCTTGATACAAACTCTGCATATGAACCTTCGCTGGTAATCGGTCTTTGGCTTGAATGTTGTGATCCACGGGTCCCAACTCCCTGAGTCAAGACAACTCTACCTATTGGTCTCGCAAAGAATCGAACGGGGGCTGGCGACGTCGCCGCAACGCGCCAGCCCCCGCATCTGCGCGAGGCCGGTTGTGAGACCGACCCCGTGTTCGACAGTGTCAGGTGTGCGCTACCCGCACTTGTTGTAGCCGCACTCGTAGCACTTGGCGCAGCCCTCCTCGTAGATGAGCTGGCCCGAGCACTCCGGGCAGCGTCCCCAGTGGCTGATGACGGGCCTCGCCTCCGGGGCCGCGGGCGCCAAGGGCAGGGCGATGCCGCCGGACGCCGACTCCTTTGCGAAGAGGGCGTACTGCTCGCCGTAGGGGCTGCCGGGCTCCATGCCGCACACGCGGGCCAGCGCCAACGCCAGCGCGTCCGGGGCGGAGCGGACGAGGGTGCCCTCGCTCCAGACGGGCTCGTCGGTGATTCCGCGAAGCTGCGCGACGATGGCGTCCGGGTCGACGCCGGAGCGCAGGGCCATGGACACCAGCCGGGAGATGCCCTCCAGCTGCGCCTGATCTGAGCTGCCTGCCTTGCCGAGGGCGGTGAAGACCTCAAAGGGCTTGCCGTCTTCATCAAAGTTAATGGTTATGTACATGTTGCCGTGGCTGGTGCGGACGCGCTCCGTGACGCCGCGGACCTGCGGGGGCCTGCGCCGCATCGTCCGATGCTGCTCGGCCTCCACTTCCTGCACCGGCTGGAGGGCGGAGGTCTCGGCGGTGCCGGCGGTCAGGACTTCCTTCTCGCGGCTGCCGGCGCGGTAGACGGTGATGCCCTTGCAGCCGGTCTCCCACGCCTGCATGTAGGTGTTCTCGACGTCATCCACGGTGGCGCTGTTGGGGAAGTTGATGGTCTTGGAGATGGCAGCGTCCGTGGACTCCTGAAAGGCGGCCTGCATGCGGACGTGCCACTCGGGGGCGATGTCGGGCGCGGTGGCGAAGACCTCACGCACCCAATCGGGGGCCTCATCGCTGTCCTGCAGGGAGTTGCCGGTGGAGAGCCACTCGGCGATCTCGTCGCTGTAGAAGCCCTCGTGCCTGGCGACGGCCTCGAAGGCGCTGTCGACGTAGAAGAGGGTCTGGCCCTCAAGGATGTTGTGCTTGCGGAAGGCGAGGGCGAATATCGGCTCGATGCCGCTGGAGCAGCCGGCGATCATGGAGATGGTGCCGGTGGGCGCGACGGTGAGCTGGCAGGCGTTGCGCTGGGGCGTCATGCCGGCGAGCTGCTGGCGGCTGCCCTCCCAGGCGAGGAAGGGGCCGCGCTCGCCGGCGAGGCGCTCGGACTCGGCGCGGGCCTCGCCGGCGATGAACTGCATGACGGCGCGGCCGATCTCGACGCCCTCCTCGGAGTCGTAGGGCACGCCCAGGCGCACGAGCATGTCGGCGAAGCCCATCACGCCCAGCCCGGTCTTGCGGGTGAGCAGGTTCATCTTCTCGATCTCGGGGACCGAGTAGTTGTTGGCGTCTATGGTGTTGTCGAGGAAGTGGGCGGCCAGCCGGACGGTGGAGCGCAGCAGGTCCCAGTCGATCTCCGCGCCGTCGGGGCCGAAGGAGAGCATCCTGGTCAGGTTGATGGAACCGAGGTTGCAGGACTCGTACGGGAGCAGGGGCTGCTCGCCGCAGGGGTTGGTGGCCTCCATGGAGCCGAGGTGGGGCGTTGGCTGGCGGCGGTTGACCTCGTCCAGGAAGATCATGCCGGGCTCGCCGTTGCGCCACGCGCCCTGGACGATCTTGGTGAAGAGCGCGCGGGCGTCACGCTCGACGCCGGTGGGCTCCTGGGTGACGGGGTCGATCTCGGCGATCGTGCCGCCGTTGACGACGGCCTGCATGAACTCGTCCGTCGCGCCGACGGAGATGTTGAAGTTGTGGATCTCGCCCTCCCGGCGCTTGCAGTCGATGAACTCCTCGATGTCGGGGTGGTGGACGCTCATGACGGCCATGTTGGCGCCGTCGCGCTTGCCGCCCTGGGTGATCATCGTCGAGACGCTGGAGAGGTGGCGGAGGACGGCGATGGGGCCGCAGGCCTTGCCGTGGGTGCTGGAGATGTGAGCGCCCTTCTGGCGCAGGTTGGAGAGGGGCACGCCGGTGCCGCCGCCGAACTTCTGGACCATGGCGATGTCCGAGGCGGTCTTCATGATGGCCGACATGCTGTCCTCAAGCGGGAGGACGAAGCAGGCGGAGAGGGTGCCGGCGTCCGTGCCCGCGTTCATCATGGTGGGCGAGTTGGGCAGGAACTCGAGCCGGGTCATCATGCCGTAGAAGGCGTCCTCGGTCTCGGCCACCTCCAGGTCGGTCGCGCCGTAAGCGCGGTCGGCCTGGGCGATGGCACGGGCGACGCGGCGGAACATGCCGCGGGCGTCCTCGACGGGCTCGAACTTGTCGTTCTTCATGAAGTAGCGGTGGGTCAGGACGCGGAGGGCGTTTTCCGTGAGGTGGGGGCCCTCGCCGTCCTCGGGCCGGGTCAGGCCCTGGACCTCCAAGGCGCGCGTGATGCGGGTCCGGCCGGGGCCGGACTGGGGAATGGCGGGGGCAGCGCCCTCCAGCCGGTCGATGGCGGTCTGCAGCGCGGCGCGGACGGCGGGCTCGGTCGTCGCGGCGAGCTTGCCGCGGATGTCGGCCAGGGCCTCCTCTCGCTCAACGTCCTTGCGGGAACGGATGTCAACCACGGTTATGCTCCTTCATTGGTGTATCTACATGAGATCGACGTGGGCCCGTTCAGGCCCCAATGGCTCGCCGGGGGAGTGGGAAGTGTACTATCCCCCAGCGGCCGGTTTCTTGGGTCGTCTAACCGTCTTTTCGGGAGTTTCGCCGCCGGGCATGGGGAGGGAAAGCTGCGCCTCCAGCGCGGCCGCGGTGTTGGGGTCCGGGTCCCGCTGCAGCGCCTCCACTTCCTGCGCGAAGCTCTCCAAATCCGTGAAGTTGCGGTACACGCTGGCGAACCGCACGTACGCGACGTGGTCAAGGGCCTTGAGCCCCTCCATGACCAGCCGGCCGATCAACGTGCCGGGGACCTCCGCCTTGCCCAAGGTGACAATCTGCCGCTCGACGTCGTCCACGAGCCGGTCGATGGCCTGGGACGAGACGGGCAACTTGGCGCAGGAGATGAGGATGCCGCTACGGACCTTCTCGCGGTCGAACTCCTCCCGGCGGCCGTCGCGCTTGACGACGAGCTGGGCGGCCGTGAAGGGGCGCTCGACGGTGGTGAAGCGGAGGCCGCACCGGGCGCACTCGCGGCGGCGCTTGATGCCGTCGCTGGCGTCCCGGGAGTCGGTGACGCGGGAGTCGTCGTGGTCGCAGTAGGGGCAGCGCATCCTGTGCTCAGTCTCCTTCTTCCGCTACCGCTTATGGTAGGGAGTGGCAACTATGCCACAAGATGTTGTGGTTGTCAACGCTGATTTTCTTCGATTTGTTTTGTCCCTGCGATGCGAATGGGATGGCGTTACAATTGAGGCAGAAGTGAAATTCTCGAGAACCCCGTTCGCAAGCACAATCGCTGTAGAAGGAGCGCACATGGGCCGTCGGACAACGCTGAGGCGTTCACTGGTCGCTGTGATCATGGTGGGGGCGCTGGCGCTCTTGGTGCAAGCAGCCTGTGACAGGGAGCCGGCGTCGACGGGGGCGGTGGGGCCGACGCCGCGGGCGGCGACCACTGCGGCCGCGTCGCCGACGCCGGCGCACCCGGGGCAGGCGAACTACGTGACGCACTGCGCGGCGTGCCACGGGGTGAGCGGCGAGGGGCAGCCGAACTGGTTCGCGCGGGGGCCGGACGGGCTGCTGCCCGCGCCGCCGCACGACAACTCGGGCCACACGTGGCACCACGGCGATGGGTACCTGTTCCAGGTGACGAAGCGCGGCGGGCTGACCTTCGCGATGCCGGGGCAGCCGAGCGGGATGCCGGGCTTCGACCTGGAGATGACGGACGCTGAGATCATCGAGGTGCTGGAGTACATCAAGAGGTTCTGGGGGGCGGACGAGCGGGAGTTTCAGCGGTCTGCGAGTGTCGGGGACCCGTACCCTTAGGGGGTGCGCCGCTCCTCGCGGGGCCGCCACTCGGGGTCTGCGGGGCCCCGTTCACGCTTCGAGAGCGTCAGGGGGGACGGCCTCCCCGCTGCGCCCCGCCACCCCCCGCGCCTCCCCTGGATACCGGCTTTCGCCGGTATGGAGGGTTGGGGTCATCTTGGCGGGGTCAGGGCGGGCGGCCCCTCTGCCCCTCCCCTCTGGATTCCTGCCCCCGTATCGGGGTACGGGGCATGCTTCGCAGGAATGACGGGGTGGGGGGTATGAATGACGCGTTGGGGGCGGGGCGTCTTCGCGACGCGTGCTCTGCATTTGCCGAGGGTGGCTGCCCTTGGGAGCAGCGGGCGGTTCGCGAACCGCCCCTACTGGGCCTTCCCGCCCCGCCTACTGCGCCGCCCTTGGTTACCGCCCCCGTATCGGGGTACGGGGCATGCTTCCGCCGGTATGGAGAGCTCGGACTAGTTGAGGTTGGCGGACTCTACCAGGCGCTCGAAGCGGGCGGGGTTTCGGAAGGGGCCTACTATGGCTACGTTGAGGTTCTGGGGGACGAGCATCTCTCGGGCGGCTTGCTGGAGGTCCTCTGTGGTGACGGCGTCTATGCGCTCCACGATGTCGTCGGGGGTGGAGACGTGCTGGCGCGTGAGGCGCTGGCTGCCGAGCCAGAGGGCGACGTTGCGGGTGTCTTCCATGCGCAGGAGGAGGCGGCCCTTGGCGTACTCGCGGGCCTTGTCGAGCTCGTCCTCGGGGACGCCGTCCTTGAGCTTGGCGAGCTCTGCGAGGATGGTCTCGAGGGCGAGGGAGGCGTTTCGGGGGTCGACGGCGGCGTAGACCTCCATGGCGCCGGCGTCGCGGTAGTGGGCGGTGCCGCTGTGGGCCTCATAGGCGAGGCCGCGTTCTTCCCGGAGCTCCATGAAGAGGCGGCTGCTCATGCCCTCTCCGAGGACGGAGCTGAGCATGTCATAGGCGTAGCGCTGGGGGTGCTCTGTGGAGACGCCGTGGAAGCCGAGGCAGATGTGGGCCTGCTCCGACTTGCGGTTCTCTACGTTGACGCGGGGGGCCTGCTGGTCGAGGACGACGGGGTAGTAGTCGAGGGGGTCGCCGGTGGGCCAGTCGCCCATGGAGCGTTCGAAGTAGCCGACGATCTCCTCGTGGTCGATGTTGCCGGCGACGGTGATGACGGCGTTGGAGGGGACGTACTGGTGGTTGACGAGGCGGAGCATGGCGTCGCGGGAGAGGGCCTTGACGGAGTCGGCGGTGCCGCCGACGTCGCGGCCGAGGGGCTGGTCGGGCCACATGGTCTGGTCGATGAGGAGGCCGGCGCGGGAGTCGGGGTGATCGCGGCTGGCGGCGAGCTCCTCGAGGATGACGCCGCGCTCCTTCTCGAGCTCGATGGGGTCAAAGAGGGGGTTGCGGACCATGTCGACGATGAGGTCGGCGGCGATGTCGAAGTGGGGTCGCGCGACCTTGCACCAGTAGGTGGTGACCTCCCGGGCGGTGGTGGCGTTCATGAGGCCGCCGACGCGGTCCATGGTCTCAGAGACCATGCGGGGCGTTGGGCGGGTTGGGGTGCCCTTGAAGCAGAGGTGCTCGACGAAGTGGAAGGCGCCGGCCTCGTCGTCGGACTCGTAGCGAGAGCCGCCGACGACGAGGAAGCCGAGGGTGACGGAGCGGGTGTGGGGCATGGCGCTGGTGATGACGCGGAGGCCGTTGCTGAGGGTAGCTTGCTGGAACATGACACCTTCCGGGAGTGCAGGATGTCCGCTTTGACGAGAGCAGGGGCTCTGACTGAAGCGGGTGTCCGCTCTGACGTGAGCGGGGGGCTTGTCTGCGAGTGTACGCCTGACGGGTGCGGGGGTCAATTTTTGCGGGCTCCTCTCGTCGTGTGCGGCGGGTGCTTCGACGGGGTCAGGATGGGTGCTGGACGGCCGGCGGATGACGGGGCGTCGGGGAAGTTGTTGGGCTGCGCGAATGTCAATCGAACGGGCGCCGTCGTAGCTGGCGAGGGTGGGTCCAGGGGGTTGTTTCCCCTTTGTTTTGAATGGGATGTGTCGCATTTCAGCTACGCGTCCAATATTTTCTGCAAAATGGGGCGTTCTCCGAGGCGCTGGCGGTCGGCGAGCGCGTCGGCCTCGGCTCGCGCCAGGCGGACGATCAGCTTGACGATGCGCAGGAGGTCGCGGGCGCCGACTCGGGGATCGAGCAACACGTCGGCGATCCTGAATCGCATGAGGTTGAACTCCGGGGAGAAGAGGCCTTCGCGCTGCATTTCGCCGAGGGTGTCCTGCTGCTCCGGGGTCAGAGGCCGGTCAACGAGGCCGCGCTTGCGGGCGTTCTGGTTGCCGGGCTGGCCGCCTCGCTTCCTGCGAGGGCTGCGCTCTGGGCGCTCGGGATGGGGCGAGTTGCCGTTGTGCGTGTGTGTCATGGGGGGAGGGTAGCGGGTGGGTGGGGTTAGGGGCTAGGGGGATGTGTCAGGGTCTAGAAGAGGGAGCGGACAGCGGTGAGAACCTCATCCAGTTTGGCTTGCGTCAAACGGGCCACTACCCTTCCAAAGCGCGCTTCGTTGATGGTGCTGAGGCGATTGGGCCTGATCACACTGAGCCGAGCGACCCTCCCTGAAGCGAGGTCTTCAGACCCAAGCGCTATCGTCGCAGAGCGAGCAATGCCACTGCTGGTGATCTCACAGACAATCCAATCGCGTTCACCGGACTCGTACACGTCAGCGAGTACTGCGACCGGACGCAATTTGTCATCGCTGCGGTCGGCGAAAGGGAACGGGGCCAAGACTATATCTCCGACCATTCCGCCTCCCACTCCGGGTCCTCAGGACGGCTGAACATGGCTTCAAGACCCAAGAGCGACCAATCGTCCCGCTCCCGGTCGCCGAATACCACCAGGTCATCGCCGTCCCAGTAGGCCATGCCGTCAACGATGTCCATGGTGCGGACGCTGACGGTGCAGACGCGGCGGAGCAGGTCAATCACGCGCTCCTTGTAGTCGGCGAACTTGTAGGTGTTGAACTTCTCTGCGATGGTTGGGTCCCTGGGTTTGCGCTCCTTGTACTGGTCCAGCACCCACTCCAAGGCCGAGCGGTTGCCGAGGCGGTAACGCCAGGCGTCGGCGGGGACGCCGGTGAGGGTGGTGACGTCGTCCAGAACTATGCGACCGCCGTCCTTGTCGGCACGGAGGATGGTGCGCTTGGCCTCCTTGTCTGTGTCTATGCGTTCCAGCGGGAACGGGTCCGCCGACTCAAAGCCGATGTGGAGGTCCAGGAGCTCCTGCCCCATGCGCGCCCATGCGTTGAAGTCCCTGTAGAGGGGAAGGCGGGGGAATTCCTGCTTGAGGTCGACCTCGTAGTCGTGGCGGTAGACGGGGTCATGGAGGACGGCGTAGGTGTAGGCGAAGACGTCCTCCGGGCCGATGCCGTTGGGGAACTCCTCGTCAAAGTGCGTTCCCCAGATCTTGCGGTAGTGGTCGGTGATGCGGCGCAGGCCCCAGGTGGTTATATTCCTGACGCGACTACCTTTGGCCGAATAGCGATACAGAGGTAGGCATTGTGTCTTCTCAAGTAAGTCGAGCGAATAGACGCGGTCCGTTGCTAGTACCTGAAACGGTTTGTTTGATGCGACACCCGAAAAGCATATGACCTTGTTCTTAACGTTGGCATCGTGTGGGAAAATCTGTGGCTGCTGGTACCTGCGATGAGTAAGAATTGCAGCATAGTAGGAGTGCCTCAGTACATAGGGCCTATATAGGGCGGGAACGATATTGGCTTCCGAGAACTTCAACTGGCTTCCCTTGACTAAACTAGCCTCCAATTCCGCAGTCCACTTTATGGACCTGTCTACCCAATCTCCAAGTTCATCCAGTTCCGGTCTCTCAGTCTGAAACCTCTTCATCTCTTGCTGATACTTGCTGCAAAAGTACTTAACCTTCTTGGATAGATCCCGTTTGGCAATGTCAAAGGTCCACTCGTCCCGGTTGGTGGCAATACCCAGCGAGTACAACTTAAAGAGCGCCCGATAGCCCGACGCTAGTTTGGCTGACTTGGTTTGCCTATTGGCCAAGGGAACGTGGCGGCCAAAATCGCTATTGGACTGGTTGAGCCAATTGTGCCGTGCGTCAGGGACTATCCGCAAGAAATTGATACCATCGAGGTCGGCCCCGTTCAAGAAGGCCCGCTTGTCGACAGCAAGCTCTTCGTCCTCACGGCGGGCATAGTGAATCGAGCAATTGCCCATCCTTGCCTTCTCCCGGACAAAGAAGGCAATGGCAACTCCGGTTTGAATGCCAAACACATTGTGCGTTGTGCCTGCGATCTTGGGGTTAAGGCGCACGTCTGAACCCAAGTCCAACACATAGATATCCGTGAACTCCTGAAATGCAACCTTGCGAAAGCCGTCGTCTTGCCTTGCTTGCAAATAGGCGCGGTTGGTTATGAAGGCGATGATGCCGTCATCGTCCAAGCGGTCGCTTGCCCAGCGGATGAACCGTTTGTACATGTCGTACTGCTTAGTCTTCTGAGCAGAGCTGGCTGCGATGTATGTGTCGCTGATGCGCTGGTCTATATCCGGATAGGCACGGTTTTTGTTGTTGTCATTCTCGTTCTGCTGGTTGGCGTTGTAGGGCGGGTTGCCGATGATGACGCTGATGGGCTTCTCGTTCTGGAGTTGAATACGCAGCCAGTTGTCCGTGGAGATGGCGCCGAGGTTGAAGGAGCTTTGCCGCTCGACGGCGCCGCCAGTCGCGCCGGACTGCTGCCAGTCCATGTTGTCCAAGGTGTCAACGAAGCAGAGGTTAGGGAACTCCTTGAACTGCCCAGTGCGCTCCTTGTAGGTGTACTCAATGTTGAGGTTGGCGATGTAGTAGGGGAGGATGGCGAGTTCGTTAGCGTGGATTTCGTGCTCGTACTTGTACTCTAAGCGGTCCTCCGGCAAGTAGTTAATGAGGTTGGCGATAAAGGTGCCAGTGCCGGTGGCAGGGTCAAGTATCTGGACGTTATCGTCCGCGAGGGTGCGGCCGAAGTGCTTCTGGAGGAGGTTGTCTGTACCACGAATAATAAAGTTGACGACCTCGTTGGGGGTGTAGACGACACCCATGCGGTCGGCGGCTGCGGGGTTGTAGGCCCTGTAGAAGTCTTCATATAGAGCTTTGAGGAACTGTTGTTTTTCTGAGTGATCGACTATATCGCCAGCGGCTCGGCCGATGGCGCCATAGTACATTCGAAGTCGGTCGATGGCCTCCCGGCGAACTTCGCTAGTGAAGAATGTAGCCTCCAAAGCGTCAAGCTCTTGGGCGACGTTGTTCTCACGGTGGAACTGGTCCTCGCCATACACGCGCAGAAAGATGTCCTTGGTGAGGATGTGCTGGAGGAGCATCTCGCGCACGTCGGCCTCGGTAACAGCGGGCCCAATGCTCTGACGGCAGAGTTGCAGAAAGCGGTCGGCGGCCTCCTGGAAATAGAAATTGGAGCGCTCTGCCTCCTCAATCGTTTCTCTCAAGTTGGTGAGGACTACAGGGAGGTCGGCCTTGAACTGCTGTTGGGCCTTGCGAAACTCTTCAATCTGCGGAAGCTCGTAGTCGAGGAAGGTGCGAATGAGTCGGTGGAGATCATCAGCACGAGACATGTGGGCGCGCATAGCCTCGGCACCGTTCTGGATGAGGATAGCGACACGTGTGTTTTCAAAGAGAATGTTGTCGCGAGGGTAGCCGCGGTTGAATTTGTTTTGGATTTCAGCATTCAGGTCGTCGTGGGAGTCCTTGGCCTCCCAATAGCCATGGGCCATTCGGAGGACGTCTTTCACCGTCCCGTCTGGTTGGTTCCCCCGGCCAGAACCAAGCTCGTCGACAAGAGTGAGCTTGTTGCGATGCTCGCGGCAATAGGCGTCAAGACAGTTAGCGAAAGCGCGACGGACGCTCTGCTCACTGTCCGAGCCGCCGAACAGGATGAACCGTTCCTTATCCTCGTAGTAGCGCTGTATGTGTGGATACGTTGGCATGACGGTTCTATTCTAACGCACTGCCTCGTGGTAGTGTTCCCGACCCTTGCCCCTCCCCGCGCGTCATTCCTGCCCCCGTATCGGGGTACGGGGCATGCTGCGCAGGAATGCCGCGCGGGGGTTGGGGGTGGCGATGGGGGATGGGTGCGGAGGGGCCCCGCCCAGTGGGCTTGCAGCCCCTGTTCATCCTTCGATTTCCCTCAGGACGAACGGCCCCTCACCACCGCCCCTCTGGATTCCTGCCCCCGTATCGGGGTACGGGGCATGCTTTGCAGGAATGATGCGTGGGGGGTTGGGGGTGGCGATGGGGGATGGGTGCGGGAAGGGCATCCCGCCATTCGGCGGGACGGGCGATTCGCGAATCGCCCCTACGGAGTCTTTCGGGTGCTCAGCGCGTCGCCTAGGAGGGCGAAGGCGGCGGCTGTTGTGGCCAGGGCGGCGGGCGGGGGCAGGGGGTGCCCGGGGGCGGGGTTGCGGGAATCTCCGCCCTCC
>JAPONS010000113.1 GCA_026713825.1 Chloroflexota bacterium
ATGGCGGCGCGGGAGCCGCCGCGGTCGGGGCAGGCGCGATGGTGGGGGCCGATGCCGGCGCCTCCTCGCCGCCGCATGAGACGATCACTGCCAGGGCTGCGAGCGCTGCGAATGCTATCCGCATGTTCCTCCTCCTGCTGAAACGGGTGTGTGTGCGGAGCCGCCCGCAGCGGGCGGCCCCGCGCTGCCCCTACGACCCCCCTCGCCCCCGCCCGCTGCCGCCCTGTAGCGACGGCACCAGCGACCGGAAGTACTCGTAGGCGTGGGAGGCGCGGCGCTCCCAGTCGGGGCCGAACTCGGCGACGTACTCGGGCGTGAGCGGGACGGGGGTGCCGACGATGCTGGCGACGACCTGCATGATGGCGGCGCGCTCCAGGTAGATCGTGTTGCTGACGGCGTGGTCGACCGTCGCGCCGACGACGACGACGCCGTGGCCTCGGAGGAGGGCGGCGGTGCGACCGCCGAGGCAGTCGGCGACGGCCACCCCGTCGTCCCACGAGGTGATCAGCTTCGGCTCCGGGAAGATGGGCGTCTCCGGCGCGAAGGGGAGCGACTGGTTGTAGAGCGCCTGAATGGGCACGTTGCCGGCGCCGATAGATGTCGCGATGAGCTGGTGCGTGTGGACGACGGAGCCGACGTCGGGGCGAGCGAGCATGATGGCAACGTGCAGCATCGTCTCTCGGGGCGGGACCGGCGCGTCGATGACGCGGCCGCGCTGCAGGCTGGGGTTCCACTGGCTGCCGGTACCGGCGGCGTAGGACTCGAGGTCGACCTCGATGATGTCGCGGGCGGTGACCTGGTTGTGGGCCTTCAGGACGGGCTTGATGAGCATCCGGTTGGTGCCGGGGATGCGGGCGCTGACGTGGCCGTGGAAGTCGACGAGGCCCTGGTGGTCGAGGATGTGGGAGCTCTCGGCGACCTGCTGCTTGAGTCGACGGACTTCGGCTTGGGAGGGCATGGGGGTTCCTTTCCGTGCGGTGTGTTGGGGTGTAGGGTAGCGCATTTTGGGGTGGGGTGGGGGGTCGTCAGCGGGCGTTCTTGCCCGCCCGGTAGAGGTAGTGGCCGAAGAGGAGGATGAAGCTGGCGAGGACTACGTGGAAGAGGGCGGGCAGGGTGCTGGCGAACCACTCGACGTCGGAGAGGAGGGTGAGCCCGGCGACGAGGCGGACGGCCATGACGGCGAAGTAGACGCCGCCAAGGATGAAACAGGCGTTGTGCTTCTACGTGGCGGGGCGTACGGCGCCGGCGCGGACGAGGAAGAGCACTCGGGCTAGCAGCGCGATGATGGCGACTGCGAGGCGAACAGGGCGGGATAGGGCAAGCTGGAGCCTTGCCACGCGTCGAAGGACGGCAGGAAGGAGACCGGGCTCACCCACTGCAGCGCCTGCGCGAGCACTCGCGCGACGAAGAGCGCGGTGAGCGCGAGCATCCAGGGGAGGTAGCGGCTGTGGATGAGGGTCATGTCTTTGTTCATCAGTGCAACATTAGATCAACGTTGTAAACTGAGGCGCCACGTTTGTAATGCACGTTACAATACAGGGCGCATTCGCGGGATTCCGCGCCGATAGGAATGTGTGATGTGAAACGTGAACCTCCGATGTGGTTGATCGTGACCGGCCCGCCCGCCTCGGGGAAGACTACCCTGGCAAGAAGGTTGGCACGGGACCTAAACATGCCCTTATACGAAAAGGACATCTTCAAGGATACCCTCTTTCAATCCTTGGGCGTTGGAGACAAAGACTGGTCGCAGCAAGTCGGGAGAAGCGCGATTAGCTTGCTCTTTGTCGTGGCCCACCAAATATTGAGCACAGGGTCATCGCTGGTTACCGAATGCAACTTCTCCACACGGCTGTCCTCCGAGCAGGTTGGGGAAATTGCAGACAACTCCGGAGCAAGGGTTGTTCAAGTCCATTGCTCGGCCTCCCCGGAAATCTTGGTGGAGCGAAACGCGGCGCGGTTGGCGTCGCCCAAGCTACGCCCCGGCCACCACGTCATGACCAGCGAGGAATTGCTGGAAGGTGTCCGCTCCGGAGTCTGGGAGCCGCTGGAGGTTCCTTCAAAGATTGTTCGCGTGGATACCTCTGGCTCTTTCAACTATGCGAGCGTCCTACGGGACATTGTCCAGGATGCGCCGCATCCAAGCCGCGACAGATAGCGCCGGGCATCCCGCTCCACATCCCCGCCCCTCTGGATCCCGGCCTTCGCCGGGATGACGAACGGAGGTTAGGATCCCGGCCTTCGCCGGGATGACGAACGGGGGTTAGCCTGACGCCGGGATCTCCTCCGGTTCCGTGACCTTGACTACCTTGACGGCGCAGGCTTTGAACTCGGCTGTTTCTGTGACCGGGTCGTGTGCGTCTGTGGTGAGGACGTTGGTGAGGACGCCTTCCGGGAAGTGGAAGGTCATGAAGACGACGCCCTCAGGCGACTTGTCGGTGATGATGGCGTTCAGTTGCAGGCTGCCACGACGCGAGGTGATCTCGACGAGGTCGCCGTCCTTGATGCCGAGCGCGTCGGCGTCGTCCGGGTGGACCTCCAGGCCCTCGCGGGGCACCAGCAGCTCGAAGCCGTCGACACGGCCGGTCTGGGTGCCCGTGTGGTACGTGGGACGGCGGCGGCCCGTCGTCAGGATGAGCGGGTACTCCGCGTCGGGCGGCTCCGCGAGGTCGACGTGGGGGACGGGCTGGAAGTAGCCCTTCTCAGAGAAGAACTCCTCCTTGTGCAGGTAGGGCGTGCCGGGGTGGTCGGTCGTCGGGCACGGCCACTGGATGCCCTGCATCCGGATGCGGTCGTAGTTGATGCCCGCCAGAATGGGCGAGTTGCGCGCCTGCTCGTCCCACACCTCGCTGGCGTGGTTGTAGTGGAGCGGGTAGCCCATGCGGTTGATGATGTCGAGGAAGATCTCCCAGTCTGCGCGGGCCTCGCCGGGCGGCTCGACGGCCTTGTTGAGGAGCTGCACGCGGCGCTCGGTGTTCGAGAAGGTGCCGTCGACCTCGGCGAAGGCTGCGGCGGGGAGCACGACGTCGGCCATCTTGGCGGTGTCGGTCAGGAACATGTCCTGCACGACAAGAAACTCGACGCGCTCCAGGGCCGCGCGGGTCTTGAGCACGTTGGCGTCGGACACGGCGGTGTTCTCGCCCATGATGTAGACGCAGCGGACCTTGTCCTCGAAGATTTCGTCGAGGATGGAGATTTTGGTCTTGCCGGGGTTCGGGTCGATGGGCACGCCCCACTCGCGCTCCCATGCCTCGCGGGCCTCGCGGTTGCTGATGCGCTGGTAGCCGGGGAGGTAGTTGGGGGTGCAGCCCGCGTCACCGGCGCCCTGCACGTTGTTCTGGCCGCGCAGCGGGTTCACGCCGGCACTCTCCATGCCGAAGTAGCCGCAGAGGAGGCCCAGGTTGGCAAGCGACTGCACGTTGTGGACCCCGCAGGAGTGCTCGGTGATGCCGAGGGTGTAGATGATGGAGGCGTTGCCGGCGGTGGCGTACTCGCGGGCGGTGTCGATGATGTCCTGCGCGGGGACGCCGGAGATCTTCTCCGCGACCTGCGGTGTGTAGCCCTTGACGAACTCCGCCAACTCCTCGATCCCCTCGGTGCGGCGTGCCACGTACTCCTTGTTGTAGAGCCCCTCCTTGATGATGACGTGGGCCATGGCGTTGTAGAGGGGGATGTCCGTGCCGATGCGCAGGCGCAGCCATCGGTCGGCCATGCCTGTGAGCTCGATGCGGCGCGGGTCCGCGACGATGAGCTTCGCGCCACGGGCGACGGCGCGCTTGACGCGCAGCGCGAGCACGGGATGGGTCTCCGTGGTGTTGGTGCCCGTCGCGAAGATGAGCTTGGCGTTCTCCAGCTCGGCGATGGAGTTGGTCATCGCGCCGCGCCCGACCATGACCGCCATACCGGCGATCGTGGGGGCGTGTCAGGTGCGCGAACAGTTGTCGATGTTGTTGGTGCCGAGGACGGCGCGCGCCAGCTTTTGCATAAGGAAGTTCCCCTCGGAAGGGGCACGGGCCGAGCTCCACAGGGCGAAGGCGCCGGGGCCGGACTCGGCCTTCACCGTCTGGAACTTGTCGACGAGGAGGGTGAGCGCCTCGTCCCACGTGGCGGGCTGCAGAACGCCGTCGCGGCGGACGAGCGGCGTCGTGAGGCGGTCGGGGCTGCGGATGAAGTCGATGCCGAACTGGCCCTTGACGCAGAGCGAACCGGCGCTGGCGGGGGCGTCCCAGTCGGGCGTCACGCCGATGAACTCGCCCTTCGCGACGTTGAGCTCGATGCCGCAGCCGGTGCCGCAGAAGGGGCAGATGGAGCGGACCTTGGTGACGTCCTCGGCAACCGCCTTGCCCAACATCTTCTTGTCCATGAGCGCGCCGGTGGGGCACGTCTGGATGCACTGGCCGCAAAAGGTGCAATTGCTGCCCAGCAGGCTCTCGTGGAAGGGCGCAACGATGTTGGTGCCGAAGCCGCGGCCCTCCGGGATGATGGCGTGGGCCTGCTCCAACTCGTTGCAGACGCGGGTGCAGCGGTAGCAAAGGATGCACTGCGAGTAGTCGCGGGCGATGAAGGGGTTGCTGTCCTCGGGGATGCGGCCGCTGATGGCGCCGTCGTAGTAGTCCGCCTCGACACCGTAGTCCGTCGCCAGCGAGTGGAGCTCGCAGGGGCCGCGCTCGATGCAGGAGCGGCACTCCTCCGTGGGGTTCTCGGAGAGGACGAGCTTCAGGATGGTCTTGCGGTTCTCCTCGAGCTCGTCGTCGGAGGTGGTGACGTTCATGTCCGCCTGCAGGGCGTGGGCGCAGGAGGCGACGGGGAGGCGGCGCCCGTCGACCTTGACGACGCACATGCGGCAGCTTGCCGAGGGGTCGACGCGGGAGTCATAGCAGAGCGTCGGCACGTCCGTGCCGCAGCGGCGCGCGGCCTCCAGGATGGACTCCCCCTCCCGGACGTCGACTGACTTACCGTCGATGGTTGCGGTAACGCTCATTGCCCGTCCCTCCGAGTCTCCCAATCCGTTCGTATGACCCTTCGATTTCCCTCAGGGTGAACGGATTGGGCCGACTGTTACGCCAAGTTTCCTCCCGCGGGCGCAGCGGCTACTGGAAGCGGCAAACCCCTGCAGGACAGACACGCTGCCTATGGGCTTCCAACTCCTCGCCGAAGAATCGTACCAGACCGTGCAAGACAAGGGGAGCCGCCTGCCCTAACCCGCATGCGGAGTTGGCCGACATTGCGGCGCCGATCTCGTTGAACTCGTCCATCAGGCTCGGCGTTGGGTCCGCGCGGCCCGTCAGGGCGTCGAGCCGCTCGCGGAGGCGGACGGTGCCGACGCGGCAGGGGAAGCACTTGCCGCAGCTCTCGGCCTCGTAGAAGAGCATGCAGGTGCGGACGAGGTCGACCACGCAGCAGGCGTCGTCGAATACCACGACGCCGCCGGAGCCGAGGGCGAAGCCGTGCTGTCGCGGCGCGGCGTAGTCGAGGGGCATGTCGAGGTGCTCGGCGGCGAGGAGGCCGCCAGAGATGCCGCCGATGGTGTAGCCCTTGATCGCGCGGCCGGACAGCGCGCCGCCGCCCGCACCCTCGATGAGCTCGCGGGCCGTGACGCCGAGGGGGAGCTCGTAGGGGCCGGGATGCGCGACGCGGCCGCTGACCGAGTAGAGCTTGGTGCCCGCGCTCTCGCCGCGGCCGAGGGCGCGGTACCAGTCGGCGCCGCGCTCGAGGATGAAGGGCACGGAGCAGAAAGTCTCGACGTTGTTGATGACGGTGGGGAGGTCCCACAGCCCCTTCTGCGTCGGGAAGGGCGGGCGCTCGCGCGGCCACGGCACGAGGCCCTCGAGCGAGTTCAGCAGCGACGTTTCCTCACCGCAGACGTAGGAGCCGAGGCCCCTCGCGACCTGCAGATCGAAATCGCCGAGGACTCCTGAGGCTTCCGCCTCGGCGATGGCGTCGTTGACGACGCCGCAGGCCTCCGGGTACTCGTAGCGGAGGTAGATGACGCCGGCCGTCGCGCCGACGACGTGGCCGGCGATGGCCATCGACTCGATGAGCAGGTGCGGGTCGAGGTGGAGGAGCGGGCGGTCCTTGTAGGTGCCCGGCTCGCCCTCGTCGGCGTTGCAGACGACGTACTTCCGGTCGCCGGGGGTGTCGCGGACGGCCTGCCACTTGGCGGCGAGGGGGAATCCCGCGCCGCCGCGGCCGAGCAGGCCGCTGGCACGGAGGGCGGCGATCACCTCTTCGGCGTCGTCCTGCTCCACGACGCGGCGGAGCTGCTCATAGCCGCCGTTGGCGCGGTAGACGTCGAGGGCGCGCAGGTTCGGCGTACGGATGCCGCGGAAGAGGACCTCCTCCACGCCGTCGACGCTCGCGGCAGGCGGGGGCGGAAGAAACGGGTCGGCGGCGGTCCCCCGGAACGCTCCGTTCGAGAGCGCCGCGGGGGCTTGGTCGCAGAGGCCGGGGCAGGCGATGCCCTCGCCGGGGATGCCGCGTCCAACGCCGACGCCGGGGAGGCAGCAGGCGGGGCCGCCGCACGCGCCCTCTCGCAGGACGTGGTCCTTGCCGAGGTTGGAGTAGTGGTAGAAGGAGGCAGCCTGATGAACGTAGGACGCGGGGATGCGGAGGGCGTTGGAGAGGGCGTTCAGGGACTCCTCCGACATCGTTTCGGAACCCCCCATCGCGTCGTGGAGCATCGGGAGGAACGGAGCGTGGGATTTGGTGCTGTCTGCCATAGCTCCATTGTACTTATGGGGGTTTCATTCCCACAATCAGCAATTTGCGCCATGCCACTATTCCCTGTCCGAATAACAACACGGGCCCCGCAAGTTGCGGGGCCCGTGCGAGGCAGGTGTCCGGCGCTTCACAGGATCTCGCGAAACGCCGGGCGTCCTATCTGCTGTAGCCGGAGTCCGTCTCCGGGTAGACCGGAAGCCCGTTTGTCAACCGCTCCAGCAGGAAGGCAAAGTCCTGGTAGGAGCCCAGGCTGCCAAGCTGGTTGCCGAGGGGCAGGAGCCAGTCGTAGATGGTTGCCAGGTCCCGCTGCACGCCGGCCCCGTCGCGGCTGTCCACGCCGGGCAGACTGGCGTAGCGGTCAGCGGCCAAGGCGACGAGGGCGCCGAAGTCGAGGAGCGCGGCGGACTGCGCGTTGTTCAGTTGGCCTGAGCTGGCGGCCAGGGTCTCGGTCTGCCGGTTCGAGAGGCCGCTGCCGGGCTCGACCCACCGGAGCTGCACCTCACCGAGGTGCTGCCTGACCGTGGGGTTCAGCTGCGCGTTGGGGCGGAGTTGGACCTCGTAGAAGACGGTGGTTGCGGCGCCCATCGGGATCTCCGCAAACTCCCTGCGATCCTGCGTGAAGGACTCGTCGGAGGTCACGCGGTTCTCGTAGCCCACCAGCCGCCAGTACTCGACGACGGCGGGGTTCCAGCGCACCTGCGCCCGGGTCTGGTCGGCGAAGGGGATGGAGAGGGGGAGCCAGCTGTCGCGGCTGAAGGTGGCGCGCGCCTGGTTGACGTCGCTCAGGTAGCGGTACCAGCCGTTGCCGTGCTGGGCCAGCTGCTCCAGCAGCACGTCATTGTAGTTGTTGATGCCGACGCCGATGGTGATGAGGCGCAGGGGGTTCTTGGCGTCGCGGTCGTAGGCGGACTCCAGGATGGCGAAGGGGTCTGTGGCGTCGACGTTGGCCACGCCGTCAGACATGAGGATGACGTAGTTGTGGGCGTCGGGCCGGTCGCGGCGGGCCCGGTCGGCGAGCCGCACGCCCTGGTCGAGGCCTGCCTGCACGTTGGTGGAACCGCGAGGGCGAAGCTGGTCGATGGAGTAGCGGACGCCGCGGTCGCCGGGGTCCGTGTGGGAGACCGTGAGGTCACGGACGACGTTGTTGGTGAAGTGGACGACGGCGATGCGGTCATCGTTGCGGAGGCTGCGCCGGATGGTGTCGGCGGCCTCGCGGGCGATGGCGACGCGGTTGCCGTCGGCCATGGAGCCGGAGGCGTCCAGCACGAGGGTCACGTTCAGCGGAACGTCGTCACGAAACTCGGGCGCCTGGAAGCCGATGCGCACCAAGTGCAGCCCACCCTGGAGCGGGTGCGGAATGGCCTCTGTGGTGATGGAGAAGCTGTCGTCGTGGGCCGGGAGCTCGTAGCCGTAGTTGAAGGCGTTGATCCACTCCTCGGCGCGGACGGAGTCGGGGTCAACCTGGTGGCCGGCCCTGGCCCAGTTCAATGCGAGCTGGTAGGACGTGCGGTCCGTGTCGAGGCTGAAGGTGGAGACGCTGTCGTTCACCGCGGCCTCGAAGCCGGACTGCCGGTAGTCCTGGAAGTTGGTCGCGGACGGGGGCGCGGCCTCGTACACGGGGGTCGTGGGGTTGAACTGGGACGCCGCGGGCGGAGCGGCATCGTACGACTTGGTTGCAGACTGGCTGTCTGCGGACGCCGGCGCTTCCATCAGCGGCATTGAAGCAGCGTAGGGCTGTTGGTTGCTCGGGGCAGCCGTCGGCGCGGCCATCGCCGGCGCAGGCTGCTCCGGCGCCGAGAGCGTAGTCGTAGTACTCGAGGAACTCGGGTACGTTGCAGTGCTCTCTTCAGCGAATGTGCTGCGATCCTCCTCGGAGCCGCAGGCGACGGCGCCGAGCAGGAGCGCGGCGGCGCATGCGGCCGTTGCGGTTAGTCGGATTTTTCTAGCAAATGAACTGTTCATGGGAACCCCACCTCTTTCGTCGTTCTGGAACGGGACCTGCACCCGTGGTCCCCCTGTGGCCTCCGCGGCGCTAGCAACCGCGTCACAGACTTATACGCCCGCTCCGAAATTTCGGTTCCGGCCGGTCCGGGGCATCGTGGGGGGTTGTTGGCTACAGGCCAGATACGGGGAAATTGACACAAACTGACTATTGTCGCGAGCGCCTATCGAGTGTTGCAAGGGGCGCCTCAAAGGCCGCCGAGAGGTCGCACATCAGGGCCGGGGCCCTACCAGAGAGAGAGCCCCGTGTCGGTTAGTGTGAATATCCGCCTCAGGTCCTGCTCACCTGTTGTAGCCCGATTCATCCTCACTGTAAGTCGGGAGTCCTTCGGTCAGGCTCTCCAAGAGGAAAGCAAAGTCATCATAGGCCTTCAGGTTGCCCAGGCTCCGGCCGACAGACCGCAGCCGCTCGTGCAGGACCGTGAGGTCCCGATGCACATTGGCGGAGTCGTTGCTGTCCACGTAGGGCAAACTTGCGTAACGGTCCGCTGCAAGAGCCACCATCGCACCGAGGTCCAGCAGCGCAGCGGCATTCGCGTCCGTGGGCTGACCGACACGGACTGAGATTGCCTCCGACTGGCGGTTAGACAGGCCGTCTCCTGGAGTGACCCACCGTAGCTGCACGTCTCCAAGCTCGGCGCCCCGGGAAGCATCCCGGAGCCCCAGGGAGGTCAACTCCACCTCAAAGAACACCGTGGTGGCAGTACCCATGGGAATCTCCGCAAACTCTCTGCGGTCCTCGGTGAAGGACTCATCGGAGGTGACGCGATTCTCGTAGCCCACCAGCCGCCATGACTCCACGGCGTCTTCGTTCCAGGTCACCTGGGCGCGGGTCTGGTCGGCGAAGGGTATCGAGAGCGGGAGCCAACTGTCGCGGCTGAAGGTGGTCTCCGCCTGGGCAGTGCTGCTGAGGTAGCGGTACCAGCCGTTTCCGTACTGAGCAAGCTGCTCCAGCAGCACGTCGTTGTAGTTGTTTATGCCCACGCCGATGGTGATCAGGCGCAGTGGGTTCCGACTGTCGGGATCATAGGCGGACTCCAGGATGGAGAAGGGGTCTGTGGCGTCCACGTTGGCCACGCCGTCAGACATGAGGATGATGTAGTTGTGAGCGTTGGGCCGGTCCCGGCGCGCCCGGTCTGCGAGCCGCACGCCCTCATTCAGACCTGCCTGCACGTTGGTGGACCCAGTCGGCCGAAGTTCGTCAATGGAGTCCCGCAGGTCCCGGTCGTCCGGACCGGTGTGCCGCACCGTGAGGCGGCCAATGACTTCGTCGGTGAAGTGCACAACAGCAAGACGGTCGCTGCTGCGCATGCCGCGGCGTATGGTATCCGCCGCCGTGCGGGCGATGTCGACTCGGTTGCCGTCCGCCATGCTGCCGGATGCGTCGAGGACAAGGGTCACATTGAGCGGAGCGTTGTCCTGGAACTCGGGCGCCTGGAAGCCGAGTCGCACAAGGTGCATTTCGCCGTTCAGGGGGTGCGAGATGGCGTCCGAGGTGATGGCAAAGCTGTCTGTGTGCGGCGGGAGTTCATAGCCGTAGTTGAAGGCGTTGATCCCCTCCTCCGCTCGTACGGAGTCCGGCTCCACCGTGTATCCTTCCCTGGCCCAGTTCAGCGCGAGCTGGTAGGACGTCCGGTCGGTGTCCAGGCTGAATGTCGACACGTCGTCCTCAGTGGTCGCCACGAAGTCCGACCTCCCGTAGTCCTGGAAGGTGGTGTCGGAAGGAGGCGTCTGATACGACACGCCAGGCAACCCCGCGTTCCCCTGTGGTCCGGAGTAACTTGCACTGGTGGTATAGCTTGTGGAGCTATCGTCAGGGGGCGCGCACCCCAGAGCGCCTACCAACAGCGCCATAGCGGTGACAGCCAGCATACCCTGTCCAACTCTCCGGGCAATTGACATTCTCATGGCACCCCACCTCTTTCGTCGTGCTGGAGCGTGGATTTCGCAAACCGGTCCCTGTGAGCGGAGCGTCAAATGGAAACCCATCACGAGCTTATACGCTTCATCGCGGCAGGCCGTTCCGCACGAAGGGAAGACTAGGACCTTCCCAAGGTGTCCATCGCGTCGTGTGAGAGGGACAGTGGACGCCGGGGCGCTACCAGCGGGGAAGCGATTCGCCAGTGAGGGCGAATGTCGTGCCGAGGCCCTGGGAGACGGCCCACTCGTAGCCCCATGTTGCGACGAAGAGGTCGTGGACGTTGCCGCCGGTGAGGTCGTAGATGACTCGGTCGCCGGGCGAGCGTCGCGGGTCGGCGACGCCGTCCATGATGGGGCCGAGCTCCGTGACGTCGTCCTTGGAGAAGAGGCCCTTTTCGATGAGGCCGTCGTAGGGCGGGCGCGGCCGAGGCTCGTTGGCGAGGCTGTTCCAGTTGACCGTGGCGACGCGGCAGGCCAGCACAAACTCCTCGCTGAGCTGCTTGGCCGCCATGGAGATGACCAGCGCGCCCGGCTTCACCCACTCGAGGTCCACCAGCGGCTCGTGAACGTCGAAGTGGCCGGGGGCGCACAGGTCGACGATGTCCGCGCCATCAACGGCCGCCTCGATGGACTCCACGGGAACCACCTCAATGTTGTGGGCCTCCGACATCATGTTGGCAAAGGTCTCGCGGTTGGCCTTTGTTGGGCTGTAGACCTGAATGCGCTGGAGGCCGGGCACGGCGCGGGTGATGGACTGCACCTGTGGCGGGGCCTGCCACCCGGTGCCGAGCAGCCCCAGGACCTTCGCGCCGCTGGGTGCGAGGTACTTGGAGGCGACGCCCGCGATGGCGCCCACCCGCAGCGAGTTGAGCACCCCGTAGTCCATGAGCGCCATCATGGCGCGCGTGGTGCCGTCGAAGAGCATGAAGGCGCGGGTGTGCGGCGGGTTGCCGAAGAGGCGCAGGCCGGTGAGGGTGCCGTCGCCGGCAGCCATCGCGACCCGGAGGCCCTCGAACTCGCCGGGGTTGCGGTCCACGATGCCCTGGAACCGTGTAACTCCCTCATTGTGGGCGCGGATGGCGCGCTCGACGGCGTCGAGGGGCCCGTCGGCGTAGGTGGGATCGGCCCTCAGGGGCCAGAAGTCTTTGTCAGAGAGCAGCAGTACGTCAGGCATAGCCGAAGGAGTATAGCACCGTTGCGGCGGGAGTGGCGCGGCGGACCAGTGGCCGGAAACCCTGCTACACTGCCCGCACTACGATGGAGACTACCGAGCGGGCCGCCACGAGAAGACCGGCGTTGTTTCACGGCTGGTGGATCGTCATCACGTCGATGATGGGCGCAGGCGTGGGGATGGGCATCGGCGGCGTGGGCATCGGCGTGTTCGTGGGGCCGATGACGGACGACCTGGGGTGGTCGCGGGCCGAGATGGGCGGCGTGTTCATCATCCGGGCCATCATCATGGCGGTGCTCGGCCCGCTGATGGGCCCCATCGTCGACCGCAAGCTGGGCGCGCCCGTGCTCTACGTCGGCGGCGGCTTCATAGCCGGCGGCAGCATCATGCTCCTCTCGATGGCCTCGGAGGTCTGGCATTTCTACGTGCTGTTCGGGGTCGGGTGGAGCGTGGGGCAGCTTGCCTTCGCGGGCAACGTGCTCACCGGGCCCATCGTCGCCAAGTGGTTCGTCCGCAAGCGCGGCCGGGCCATGGGCATCTACACCATGGGCATCCCCATCGGCAGCATCATCTTCGTGCCGCTGAACGCCGTGCTGGTGACGACGTTCGGGTGGCAGTCCTCGTGGGTCATCCTGGGCGTTGCGACGTGGCTGCTGACCATCCCCATCGCGGCGCTGACGATGCGGCGGCAGCCGGAGGACATGGGCCTCCACCCCGACGGCGCGCTCACGGCGGAGGACGCGCGGTCGGCGGGCGCGACGACTGCGACGCTATCGAGCGGTCAGAGCCCCATCGACTGGACGCTGACGCAGGCGTTGCGGACGCCCGCCCTGTACCTGCTGATGTTCTCCTTCCTGATGATGGGGCTGGCGATGGGCATCTTCACCATTCACCAGGTGCCGGCAATCACGGACAAGGGCTTTGACCTGGCCGTGGCGAGCATCGTCAGCGTGACACTATCCGTGTGCTCGTTCATCGTGAAGCCGACTGTGGGGTTCCTCTCGGAGCGGTTCTCTCCTCGCTACCTGTGCGCCCTGTGCATGTCGGTGGGCGCGGTGGGCGTGGTGACACTGGGGCTGGCCGAGACGATGCTGTTCCTGTTCGTGTTCGCGGCGTGCTACGGCTTCGGGGCGGGGGCGACGCCGGTGTTCCAGAACGTCATTTGGGCCGACTACTTCGGGCGGCGGTACCTCGGCTCGATCCGGGGGATGATCGCGCCGGTGGCCGCGTTGGGCGGCGGCATCAGCCCCTTCATCGCGGGGTGGATGTTCGACACGACGGGCAGCTACGACTCTGTCCTGGTGACCATGGGCCTCGGCGCATTCCTCGCGGCGGGGTTGATGCTCGTTGCGCGCCCGCCGCGGTTCCGGGCGCCGGCGACGCCTGCAGCGCCGACTGCGTCAGAATAGAGCGCCGGACGCAACAGTTGCCGACCGCGCGCGACGCCCCTAGAATTGGCAGCCGCCGGGCCGTGTCCAGCTATGCGCGGCAAGCGTCTTGCACGAGGGGGCGAGGACGGCCTGCAATCCGCATAAGGAGTGACGGGAAATGGAGATAGCGTTTGGCGACATCAACTACCTGGCGGTGGCGGCCGCGATCATCCTCAACATGGTCCTGGGCGCGCTCTGGTACGGGCCGCTGTTCGGCAAGCCATGGATGGCGCTGAACAACCTGACTATGGAGATGATCAAGGAGCAGGGGAGCCCGATCAAACAGTACGCCGTGGCGGTCATCGCCTCAGTGATCATCTCCATCGCGATCGCCTTCGTCGCCGAGGCGGCGGGCGTCGCGAACGCGGCGGAGGGCGCGATGCTTGGCGCGATCATGAGCGTGGGGCTTGTGGCGACGGCCTTCGGCACGTCCTACATGTTCGAGTCCAAGGCGCTGAGGCACTACCTGATCAACGCGGGCTACCCGGTGGCCGCGGCCGTGCTCATCGGCACGCTGATTGGGGCGTGGCAGTAGACGGAAAGACTCCTCGAAACGCAGATTCTGATGACTGACCTGCTTGTACGAGAAATTCGCCGTGCGCTGGCTGAGAACGCGGATGCCTCCAAGGCTGAGGGGATGCGCGCTTATATGAAGTCGGCGATGCCGTATAGGGGGGTGCAAGCGCCGGCATTGCGCAAGCTCGTCCGCGCGGCCCTCAAGGATCACCCTGCAGACAACAAGGAAGCGTGGGAGTCAGCAGTCCTGGAACTGTGGGACGGCGCCGAATATCGTGAGGAGCGCTACGCCGCCCTGGAAGTGTCCGGGGCCAAGCGTTGCATGCCCTTCCGCACCATCGACACGCTGCCCATGTTCGAGCACATGGTGGTCAGCGGCGCGTGGTGGGACTTCGTCGACGACATCGCCACGCACCGGCTGCGGGAGTTGCTCGAACGCTGCCCCGGCGAGATGGCGCCATCGATGCGGACCTGGAGCCGCGACACCGACATGTGGAAGCGCAGGGCGGCGGTCCTCTGCCAGGTCGGCCGCAAGGAACATACTGACTTGGCATTGTTGTTCGACTGCATTGAGCCAAACCTGTCGGACCGTGATTTCTTCATCCGCAAGGGGATTGGCTGGGCACTTCGCGACCTTGCCTGGAGGGACCTTAAGGTTGTCGAAGATTATGTTGCCCGCAACAGAGGCCGCCTTAGTGCACTCTCATCGCGGGAGGCGCTCAAAAACGCCGGAAAGATACGCAGCGGAGGGCATCTTAGCCGACGGGCCGCTGGATGACGCGGAAGTGGACAGCATGGACCTCCATGCCGTCCATGACCCAGCTCACCTGGTAGTCGCCGAACTTCTGGAAGTTCAGCCCGTACATGCCGTGCACCATACGGTGCGTCCGATAGGTCATGTCCTCGGCGGGCGCGGGCACCTCGGCCGACGTCGAAATGGGCGGGATGACGTCCTGGCCGTCGGCGTCCTGCAGGAACATCTCGAAGGACTTGGTACGGCGGGTCTCGTTGAGGCTGAACCGCAGGCAGAGGACGGCGAAGATCTGGGGATGCTGAGCGGGCACGCTCGGAGCATAGATGGAGTCGATGCCGATGCCCACGGCGGTGAGCTTGGCGCCGGGGTCGGCGTAGTCGCAGAGGAAGGCGTACTCGACGTTCATAGAATTCCTTCCGCATAGCTCTCAAACGCGTAGTTGGCTTCAACAAGTATAACGCCACCCTCACGCCGCCCGCGGCTCCGCGGGCGCCCGCCGACGACGCGGACCGTTGAGGAACGTGCCGACGGGAGTGTGGCGGACGGCGATGTGGTACGAGGCGAGCAGGACCAGCGTGGCGCCGACTGCGATGAGCGCGAACTTCAGGTGCACGCTGACGTCCCAGTCGATCGCCCAGCGCTGCGCTGCGACCACCAGGGGCAGGTGCGCCAGGTAGAGCCAGTAGGACGAATCCGAGACGTAGCGGACCCAGGGGCGTTCCACGACCATCGCCCACCGGAAGAGGCCCATGAGGCCGAAGCACATGAGCCACGTGTAGGCCACCTGCACTGCCGTGCCGGCAAGCCATATCACGCTCGCCGTGCCCGGGTCGCCGTCGTCATACGTCCTCACGGCCGTCCGCAGCACGAATACGGCGAGGGGGTAGAGGCCGAGCAGCGCAGGCACCACGGCGGCAGCCCACCACTTCGGCACGGTGACGGCTCGCTGGTGGAGGAACGCGCCGAAGAGGAAGAACATCGCGTAGTAGGCCAGCACGTGGGGCGCGATGATCAGCCCGGTGCTCGTGTCCGCCCCTATCCAGAGCATGAAGAACTGCGGCAGGGCCACGAGGGGCACGAACGTCCACCACGCCCACCGGTGGGTGAAGGATAGTCCCAGCCGGGCCAGCAGGGCGAACAGGGCCACCAGCCATAACAGGTGCCACAGGAACCAGAGGTGGTGGAAGTCGTCCAACCAGGACAGCAACCAGACCCACGCGGCCATGAACGCCACGGGCGTCTCCGCAGGAAATTCCTTCGCGAGGTTGTAGTCGGTCACGAGGATCCAGACCCAATTGCTGAGCGGGACGATGGTGACGCAGCCGACGGCCAGCGGCAGGCCGACACGCTGCAGCCGCTGCCTCAGCACGCCGCCGAGGCCTCTGCGCTGCCAGAGCATGGCGGTAAAGAAACCGCTCAGCAAGAAGAAGACCGGCATGCGGAAGCCGTGGATAGCGCTGACGACATCGTCGTAAGGGAGGTCATCGGACGCCTTCTTGTCGAGGATGGGCCAGGCGTCGGGGACGAGGAAGAGGGCGGCGTGCAGGACGATGCCGAGGAGCATCGCCGTGGCGCGCAGTGCGTCGAGGTCGTGGTAGCGGGGTGCCGGCTGCGCGGCTTCGGGTGTGGGAGTGGAGCTCGGGTTTGCGGCCATGCGGACATGGTAGGGCAGCGGCACCGGGCGGGGAAGGTTGGGAGGCCGCTACTCCACGCGGGCTGTTTCCTGCTGTCGCTCCATCTGCTGGCGCGGCGGCTTCGCGAGGATGATGACCGCGGCGGTGAAGGCGTAGCCGACCATGACGGCGACGAAGCTCCAGAAGTACGACCCGAGGGTGTCGTAGACGAGGGCGACGACCACAGGCCCGATGGCCGTCGTCACGCCCTGGAAGGGGCGCATGTAGCCGGTGATGGCGCCGATATGACCTCGGCCGAAGTAGTTGGCGACGATGAGTGGGCGCATCATGAAGCCGCCGCCCATGGTCGCGCCGAAGGTGATGACGAAGGCGAAGAGCATGAACGGCCCCATGACGTAGATGAGCAGCAGGACGCTCGTGCCGGTCATGAGGGACTGGATGACGAGGAGATAGCGCACCTGGTAGCGGTCGGCAAGGATGCCCCACCAGAGCCGGGCGCTGACGGAGAAGATGCCGTAGACCGTGATGGCGAGCGCCGCGGTGCTCGACTCGAACCCCACGCCCTCCATGTAGGGGACCCAGTTTGACTGGAAGCCCTGCTGGCCCAGTCCGCCCAGACCAAAGGCCAGGATGATGAGCCAGAATGACGTTGTCCTCAGGGCTTGCCGCCCGGTCAGGCTGACCTCGTTGGCGCGGCTGGGGCGCGAGCCGGCGCCGCCGGACGGCACGGGGGTGGCCGGCTCGGTGTCGCCGTCGGGCAGAAGGCCGATGTCCTCCGGGTTAGTGCGCACCGTCAATGAGAGGGGCACGAGCACCACGATCGCCAACGCCCCCAGCGTGAACCAGGCGTCGCGCCAACCCAGAAGGGAGATGAGGGCGAAGATGGAGATGGGGAAGAAGAGGGGCCCCATCGCGCCGCCGGTTGAGGCGATTCCGAGGGCGATGCCCCGGCGTCGGATGAACCACTTGGGCAGGATGGTCTGGGTCAGCATGCCACCCGCGCCGAGGGAGCCCAGCGCCCCGATAACGCCAAAGAAGAGGTAGAACTGCCACAGGCTGTCCACCCACTTGAGCGCCATCAGGGAGAGGCCCAGGATGATGGCGCCGAACAGCATGAGCGCTCGAGGGCCGTTTGTCGTGTCGCGCCAGGGGCCCACAATAGGCGAGAACAGGCCGGACATGCCTGTGCGTATGGTCAGCCCAAGAAAGAGGGCCGACCGGGACCACCCGAGCTCTCCTTCCATGGAGGACGCGAAGACTCCGAGGCCCCACATGGCAACGCCGGCGTTGAAGGCGCCGCTCACCAGAGAGACGCCCACCAGGTTCCAGCCGTAGAAGATCCTCGGCATGATGTTCATCGCGGCGCACCGCCCAGGGACTGAGAGGACATCGTCTGGCGTTCCAGCTGCTCTCGCGGCGGCTTGGCCAGCATGATAACGGCCGCCGTGGATGCGTAGCCGATCATAACAGCCACGAAACTCCAGAAGTAGGAACCCTGGGCATCGTAGGCAAGGGCCACCACGACGGGGCCAAGGGCCGCCGTCGTCGCCTGGAAGGGCCGCATGTAGCCGGTGATGGCGCCAATGTGCTCCCGGCCGAAGTAGTTAGCGACGATGAGTGGCCGCAGCAGGAAGGAACCGCCCATGGTCAGCCCGAAGGCGATGACGAACACAAAGAGCATGACTGGGCCAATGACGTAGATCAGCAACAGTACGCTGGCCGCCGTGAGCAACGACTGGATGACGATGAGGTAGCGCACCATGAAGTGGTCGGCCAGGAGGCCCCACAGCATGCGGGCGGAGACGGAGAAGATGCCGTAGACGGTGATGGCAATCGCGGCGGTTCCTGCGGCGAAGCCCTTGCCCTCCAAATACGGTATCCAGTTGGCCTGGAACCCCTGCAGGCCAAGTCCGCCCAGACCGAACGCCAGAATGATGAGCCAGAAGGCGGGCGACCTGAGCGCTTGCCTCCCTGTCAGGCTCACCTCGTAGGCGCGACTTGGGCGTGGGCGTGACTGAGGCGGGCGCTCGCTCCTCGGCGTCGACGGCTCGTCGGAGGCGTGGTCGCGGTCGCCGTCGGGGAGCAGGCCAACGTCCTCGGGGTTGGTGCGCAGCATGAAGGAGAGGGGCACCAACAACACCAACGAGATGACGCCCAGGAAGAACCAGGCGTCGCGCCAGCCCATCAGCGAGATGATGCCGAATATGGTGATGGGGAAGAAGAGAGGCCCCATCGCGCCGCCCATGGAAGCGATGCCCATCGCCCGCCCGCGGCGGCGTATGAACCACTTGGGCAGGATGGTCTGGGTGACGATGCCGCCCGAACCCTGGGAGCCGATCGCGCCCAGCACCCCGAAGAAGAGGTAGAACTCCCAGATATTGTCCACCCACTTGAGGGCGATGAGGGAGCCGCCGAGGATCAGCGAGCCGAAGAACATGAGCATGCGCGGGCCGTTGGCGGTGTCGCGCCACGGGCCGACGATGGGCGAGAGGAGGCCCGTCAGCCCCGTGCGGATGGTGAGGGCGAGGAAGAAGGAGGCGCGGGACCAGCCGAGGTCCTCCTCCATGGGGTTCACGAAGACGCTGACGCCCCAGATGCCCACGCCGGTCTGGAATGCGCCGCTCACAAGGGCGATCCCTACCAGGTACCAGCCGTAGAAGACCCTCGGCGTGGACGTCATTGCAGCGCGCGGCCGAATGCCTCGGCGGCGCAGTTCCTCCTAGGCCATCGACAGCCCCTCGATGACGGTGCAGTTGGGGATCTTAGCGAACTCGGCGGGGACGAGCCGCACCTTCGCTGTGCGGGAGCCCGCGCCGACGATGAGGTAGGGCTGGTCCATCATGGCGGCGTCGACGTAGAGCGGGATGTCCCTGGGCAGCCCGAAGACGGTGACCCCGCCGATCTCCATGCCGGTGAGGTCCTTGGTCTCGGCGGCGGTGGCGAAGGAGGCGCGGGACACGCCCATAAGCCCCTTCACCGTGTGGTTGACGTCGAGCCGCCTGGACGCCTGCACGAGGCAGGCGCAGTGGACCTTCGCCCCCCGGGTGGACGCAACGATGATGGTGTTGGCGCTCGTTTCCATGGGATAGCCGTACTTGCTGCAGAACTCCGCCGTGTCGGCGAAGTTGGGGTCACAGGGCACGATCTCGTGCTCGATTCCGAGCGCCGTGAGCGCGGCCGCCACCATGGGATGAACCGTGCCCTCCCTGAATTCCGTGGTCACGCAGACCTCCTCTGCAATGGGCTCCCGCAACTATAGCAAAAGGGGTGAACCATAGCAGTCCACCCCCTGGAGCGTCTGTTGGTCGGGGAGCCGGGATTTGAACCCGGGACCTCTTCGTC
>JAPONS010000114.1 GCA_026713825.1 Chloroflexota bacterium
CAGCGCGTCCGGCCCGCGGCGCCCAGGGTGCACGACCGGGAGGTGCGGGTGCTCGAGGAGCCGCTGAACGGCACGGACCCCCGGCAGCGCGTCGAGTTCTCGGACTTCGTGGCCCGGATGTCGACGGCGGGCAAGACCATCCTCATCTCCTCGCACATCCTGGAGGAGGTGGAGGCGCTGGCGGACCGCATCCTGCTGGTGGTGAGCGGCAAGCTGGCCGCGGCGGGCAACCACCGCGCCATCCGCGAGAAGCTGGACGAGCGCCCCTTCGTGGTGCGCCTGGTGGCGTCCAAGCAGCGGGAGATGGCTGCCGCGCTGGTGGGGCTGGAGACCGTCGAGTCCGTGCGGCTGGAGGACGGCGCCATCGAGGTGACGACGCGCAACCTTGCCGACCTGCAGCGGTCGGCGCCGCGGCTGGCGCGTGACATCGGCAGCCGCCTGTACCGCATCGAGCCGCTGGACGACTCGCTGGAGAGCGTCTTCTCCTACGTGGTGCAGCGATGATCAGCGCGCTCTTTGCCCTCTCCTTCCGGCAGGCGGCGTCGCCGCGGCGGCTCCTGCTGCTGGGCGCAATCTCCCTGTTCCCGGTGGGGCTGACCTACCTGCTGGTGCAGCTGGGAGAGGCGGACCAGAGCGGCACCGTCGAGGCTGGGCTGGAGGGGCTGGTGATCTCGCTGGTCCTGCCCCTGGTGACGATGGTGCTGGCGTCGGGCGCCTTCGGCAACGAGGTCGAGGACCGCACGCTCTCCCTGCTGACGACGAAGCCTGTGCCGCGATGGTCGCTGGCGCTGTCGAAGCTGATGGGGACCATTGCCGTGGCCGGGCCGATCATGGTGGCCGTGTCCGTCGTGGTGACGGCGCTGCCGCCGGAACGCGATGGGGGCGTCATCCTCGCGGCAGCGGTGGGCTCGGCGGTTGGGGTGATCGTCTACGCCTCAGTCTTCACCTGGGCCGGGCTGGTGACCACGCGGGCGCTGGCCTTCGGGCTGGTGTACGTGCTGCTGTGGGAGGCGCTGATCACGACCTTCCTGAGCGGCACCCGCTACCTGAGCGTCCGCAGCTACGTCATCGGCATCATGCACGGCATGGAGGGCAGCCCGTTCAACGGGGACCTGGCCATCGGGTACACGACGGCGATCGTGGGGGCGGGGGTGGTCACCGTGCTGTTCTTCGCCCTCGCGGTGCGGCGGCTGTCGCGGATGGACGTGCCGTAGGGGGGCGAGCCTCTCAAAGCACACAGCAAAAGAACGCAGAGGGCCAGAAATCTCGACCAAGGAATGCAAGCCCAAGGCAAGTAGAGGGACTGCAATGAATGGCACTCTCTTGGAAGAATCAATTGAACTTGCCAATCAGGCTTTTGAAGTCTCGTCGAGTTTGTCATTCCCAATGTGGCCGCAGGAGCGAGATTCAGGCCTATTGGAGACCTATTGGCACATTGTTCTCCTTGGTAGCCTTTGCAGAGCTAACAAGGCCTTAAGGTCAATCACTAGGCTGCTTGACTCATCGTTGGAGGACACAGTAAGTGCGGCAATCTTGAACAGACATCTCTTCGAATGTGCGGCGAACCTCATCTACATCGGCAGGGATTACAGACACACGCTGCCCGAGTTCCTCAAGAAGTCAAAGTTTCCTGGATATCCAAGGGAACTCGAAGAGTTACACTCAGAGTTTGTCGAGAACCTCTTCGCTGACGTTCCTTCACGGCGATGGAAGAAGGTAGATACAATCTGTAGAGATTTGGGCTGGAAGGACGAGTTGAAGAGCATTTATAGGGTTACCTCAGATACCTCCCATGGGGGTTCTTCAGCTCTACTACCTGAGTTCTACGAACTCCACGACATCTCTGTCAGCGATCGCAACAAGGCACATATTGTAAGTACAGGCTTGGTTTACCACCTACGTATAGCCGAAGTTATCGCGAAGAACTTCCCCGACAAGATGGACCTGACTAAAATTGCATCACTTCAGAAGTCAAACTTTGCCTTGGGTTGGAGGATTGCAGGCAGCTCTGACGATTGAGATTTAGGCTACCACCCACCTTGGCATAGGCATCATCCCCGACGCCGTTCGGCGCCTCAGTTGCATGGAAGTGCCGCAAGGGGCGACTGCCACTCGCAAGGGAGATTGCTGACCCATGACAACCACACCCACCGCCATCCTCTTTGACCTCGATAACACCCTCTTCAACCGGGTGGCTGCCTTCCTCGGCGTCGCCGGGGACTTCTATGCGGAGTTCCTGGCGTCATCGGCGTCGGTGGACCGCGACGAGGCCGTCGCGCTCATGGTGGAGTGGGACGACGACGGGTACTCCAACCGCAGCGAGATGCGGGAAGCCTGGCTCGGCCAGTGGCCCGAGGTTGGCCTGGACCTCGACGCGTTCAACCGCTGGTACCGGCGGACGATGGACCGGCGCTCGGGGCCGGACGCCGCGGTCAACGACTTCCTCGCGGAGCTCAACCGCGCGGGCATTCCGTGGGGCATCGTCACCAACGGCAGCGTCAACCAGCGGACCAAGTGCAGGACGACAGGGCTGTCGGAGCTGACGTCCACCGTCATCATCTCGGAGGAGCAGGGCTACGCGAAGCCTGACCCGCGCATCTACCGCGACGCGCTGACGGCCCTTGGCCTCGCGAGCCCCGAGGGCGTCCTGTTCGTCGGCGACAACCCCGTCACGGACATCGACGGGGCTCAGGCGTTCGGCATGCGGACGGCGTGGGTCACCCGCGGCAGGCAGTTCCCGGCGGAACTCCACCCGCCGGACATCGCCATCGAGCGCGTGACGGACCTGCGGGGGTTGCTCGGGTTGTAGGCGCGCGCGGCGTCGCTACTCCACAACCGTCAGAATGGCCGACGTCCGCACTTCCTGCGCTGTGACAGTTGTCGTGATCAGGAAGGCGCTGAGGTTCTTGATGTATGGCTGCACATCGTTGCGGAACGTGTCCCGGTCATCACCGTCCAACGCGCCGTCGATGGCTTCCACCAGGGCGAAGACGTTGAGGTACATGAAGTAGTGCACCGGGGCCGGCGCGGCATCCATGACGCGACGGAACTCCGCATTGTCGTCAAGCGAGTCTGAGGCGCCCGTCAGCGCATCATGCAACTCTTCCAGGCTCTCCAGGGTGGAGCCCAGCGCCGCCCAATCATCCATCACCACGAAGCTCGGTGAGTATTCGCCGAGGGACTCGTCCACCTGGTCCGGGGACACCGTCACAGCCTCAAATTCGCCGATGTCCTCACGGCTGTAGTCATAGTCTTGCTCAACGTTGCCGAGGAGCGTGTCCAGGGTGTCTTCCAGCGTCTCCGGGTCCTCCAGGCCGGCGAGGAGGAGGGCGTGGACGGGGGAGTCCAGTACGCCGTCTTCCGAGCTGAAATCAAAGTCACTCGGCAGCAGCGCCGCCGCCAGCTCGCCGGACAGCGTGTCCAGCACGTCTTCCTCGACGTCAATGCCGGCCTCCGCCTCAAAGTCGAGCAGCAGCTGGTGAAGATCGTCCGCGGCGTAGGGGTCCGTCTCCTCAATGATTTCCCACCACTCTACCCATGTCTCAAGGATCTCCGTGGTCGATATGGCTACGAGCGAGTCTGACGGCAGGACCTGTTGCGCTTGGACGGGTTGTCCATCCCAGTCAATGGCTTCTTCCTCAAGGAAGTAGCTGAAATCCATCCGCACACCGTCGTTCTGGAAGGAGGTGGACATGGAGACGTACACGGGCCAGTTCTCCTCCAGCTCCTCCCTCAGCTGCTCCGATGTGCCGCCGAGGTCCAGCAGGTCCGCGCCGTCCGGCCAGAGCGCCTCCAGGTCGAGGTAGCCGAAGGCGACGCGCGGCGATGGGGCCGCCTCCCGCGCCGCCGCGAAGGCCTCGTTATCCACAAGGCTCCTGCTCGGGGGGTCCTCCGTGTTCTCCGCGATGTCCATAACGGTGTCTTCGCTGTCACCGATGAGGAGGTACTCATCACTCAAAGCTATGGCAATTTCATCATCCTCAGCGATCCAGAGACTAAGGTCGTCGCTGCTATCTTCCTCTAGATCCATGCCGCTCTCGTCAGAAATATAGTCCGCCAGGTCCTCGGCAAAGTCCTCCGCGCCCTCGCGCTCGCCCACCTGGAACATGACCACCCACTCCAGGTCGTCAATGTCGTCGTTGAGGATAGCGGCGGAGATGTCGGTGCCAAGCCAGAAATTGACGTCTTCAGTCGGGTGAATGCCGGTCTCATCCTCACCCTCGTCCAGCTGCTCCTCCCGCCAGTCTTCCAGTTCAGCGGAGTCGATTTTGGAGAAGAAGTTCCCGGCGTCCAGTGTTTGACCGAGACCGGGCCGCAAGTTGACAGAGAAATAGGCCGGTGCGCTCGCTGGAATGTATTGAGCCGTGGCCTCGCTGGGATTGTTCAGGACTACAAGGACGAAAGCCGTACCCGCCGCAGCGCCCGCCGCCGATAGCGTAAACAGTCCCAGGAGTATCTTGACCAGCAGGGGCATGGCGCCTCCGTTCCCTGAGGGGACAAGTTGAAGACAGGCAGCGGGTCAGGCCAGCATTATACAGCAAGCCGCCATTGAGAAAATCCTCTGGAACCCTACGCCGCCTCCACCGCAACGCTGTCCGTGCGCTCGCCGGCGACCGACCACCCCGTCGAGAGGCCGATGACGAACCAGCCGAAGCCCAGGATGCCCGCCGCGAAGATCGTGTCGCCGATGGTGCGCAGCCAGCGGAAGACCTCCAGCACGGGCGATTGCAGGAACTCGGCGGAGCGGGCGTACCACATGCCGTGCTGCACGCTGGCCCACGTCTGCGCGAGCCCGACGGGCAGCAGGCTCATCAGCACCATCAGCATCAGCCCGACGTTCACCGACCAGAAGGCGAACCAGATCGTGCCGCTGCGCCACTCCTTTCGCACCGTCAGCACGCGCAGGCTCAGCAGCGTGAGGCCGAGCCCAAGGTTGCCGTAGACGCCGAAGAGCGCCGCGTGCGCGTGCACCGACGTCGTGTTGAGCCCCTGCATGTAGTAGAGCGCGATGGGCGGGTTGATCAGGAAGCCGAACAGGCCCGCGCCGACCAGATTCCAGAAAGCCGCCGCCACGAAGAAGTAGACCGGCCACTTGTAGTGCTGGATCCACGACGTGCGCTTCGTCATCGAGAGGTTGTCGTAGGCCTCGTAGCCCACCATGACCAGCGGCATCAGCTCCAAGGCGCTCATCGTCCCGCCGACGACGAGGATGATGGGCGTGGTGCCGGAGAAGTAGAGGTGGTGCAGCATGCCCAGCACGCCGCCCGACAGGTAGAGGATGGTGCTGAACAGGACGGCCATCGTCGCCGAGCGGACGCGCACCAGCCCCAGCCGGACGAAGACGAGGGCGATGACCGTCGTCGCAAAGACCTCGAAGAAGCCCTCCACCCACAGGTGGACGACCCACCATCGCCAGTACTCGGCGATGGCGAGGTTCGTGTGCTGCCCGGGGATGAGGCCGGGCGAGTAGAACAGCGCGATGGCGGCCACGGACAGCATGAAGATGCCCAGGAATTGCCGCCGCCGCGTGTTGCCCTCGGCCCGCTTCCACGCGTAGGCCAGCGGCCGGATCATCAGCACCAGCCACAGCAGCAGCCCGACGAACAGCAGCGTCTGCCAGAGCCGGCCGAGGTCGAGGTACTCGTACCCCTGGTGGCCGAACCAAAAGTTGACGTTCTCGCTCAGCACCTGGTGGATGGCGAGCGCCTGCCCGAACATGGAGCCGCCCACGACGACCACCAGCGCCACGAGCAGCACGTTGACGCCCAACCGCTGCAGCCGCGGCTCGTGCCCGGCGACCAGCGGCGCGAGGCACAGCCCCGTCGCGAGCCACGACGTCGCGATCCAGAGCATGCCCATCTGCACGTGCCACGTCCGCGCCAGCGAGTACGGCACGATGTCCGAGAGCGGGAAGCCGTAGAAGCCCGTGCCCTCCACGCCGTAGTGGGCGATGACAATGCCCGCGATGATCTGCCCCACGGCCAGCGCGCCCACCACCCAGAAGTACTTGTGCGTCGCGCTCATGGACGGCGTCGGTGCAATGTCGATGAGCGGGTCGGCCGCCGGCGTCCGCACCTGGGTGCGCCAGACGTCGCGGCTGGCGGCGAAGAACCACGCCAGCCCGCCGATGCCGCCGAGCAGCAGCACGAAGCTGATGACGGAGGTGACGACCATCACGGGCGTCGCGTGGTTGCCGACGAGGTCGTCGGGCGGCCAGTTGTGCGTGTACGTTATGTCGCGGCCCGGGCGCTCCGTCACCGTCGCCCACGACGCCCAGAAGATGAAGGAGGTGAACGCCTCCCGCCGCTCCTCGTCCGGGATGACGTTGGCGGGCATGGCGTAGTCCTCTCGCAGCTGATGGAGCTCGGGGTCGTCGCCGAAGAGGCCCATGTAGTGCGACTGGACGGCCTGGATGGCGCGGGTGCGGTCTGCCGAAATGGTGATGACGCCCGATTCCTCGTCGTAGGTGTTGGTGCGCAGCTCCTCCTGCAACCTCGCCTGCAGCGCGGCCGACTGCTCGGCGCCGAGGTCGTCGAAGGCGCTGCCGTGCCGTGCGCGCGACCACGTCTCGGCGAGCCAGACGGCCTCGCGGTGCAGCCAGTCGGCGGTCCAGTCGGGTGCCTGGTAGGCGCCGTGGCCCCAGACGGAGCCGAGCTCCTGCCCGCCGACCGAGCGCCAGACGTCCATGCCCCGGTGGATCGTGTCGCGGTCGAAGACGAGCTGGCCGTTGGCCGTCTCGATAGCCTCGGGAACGGGCGGCGACATCTGGTAGATCTCGCCGCCGAAGTACAGCAGCGCGGCGAACGAGACGCCAACAGTCGCGATGAGCCCGATCCACAGCGCACGTAGGCCTCGACGGGTGCGCGGCGCGCGAATGAACTGCGGCGCCGAGGGTCGCTGCGGGAATGCGGCGGCGTTCTCCATGATTGCCTCCTCCAGCCCGCCCGGCCCTGCTCCTGCGCGGCAGGAGCAGCCCGGCGCAGGACCACAACGTTGCCACCTACTAGACTACGGAAGCGCCACACGCCAATCAACCCCCAAACCGTTCGCGGGAGGGCGCGCTTCGGAGTCGCTGGCAAGCGTGGGGAGGCTGTAAAGCCATCAGGTAGAGGTAAATTCACCGCAGTATGGCCCCACATTGCAGTTTGTATCCGTGTCACAATAGTGACACAGGCATGTACCTTCGCTTAATTTGAGGAGGTGTAGCAGCGCATTATTCATGGTTACAGCTTGCCGTTGCTGCTGAATGTAATCAGAATAGAGCACGATAACACGGGCTGACCATGCCGAGCGCTGAACGGTGATGCTGCGATGGCTGGAGAGCGGTCCGTACTGGATCATCTACTACCTGGTGTATATTGGTGCCCTGCTGTGGCAGGCGGCGGCGGTCTACCCTACCCTCGCACGAGAGGACTGGGCAGCGGCCCTTACGGTCGCCGCAGGGATAGTGCTCACGGCAACCATCGTCATTGAGCTGGGGTAAGGACCATGCTGCTGATCCCGAAAGCTATTCACGACATATTGGAGCGCGGCCGCACAGAGGGCAGACGCGAGCTCCTTGAACGGTTCGTTGCGGACCGCCTCATCATCGAAGAGCGCCGCGAAGAGATCGAGGCGAAGCTGCGTCTGGAGCACGTTTCCGGGTAGCGCCTCGCATGGAATCTAGGCGCGTCGGCGTCGCGCTCAAGCCACGCCCGCCACGACCCGGGGCCGCACGAAGACCCGCCACACCCGGTAGCCCTCCAGGAGGATGAGCGGCGCGTACTGCACGACGGCGCCTATGGCCTCCTCTCCCACGAGCGCCCAGTGGACGAGCACCACGACGGCCGCCGCATAAACGAGCCGGTGCAGGACGCGCCACCGGCGCCCCAGCAGCCGGACCGCCCAGTCGTTGGACGTAACCGCGAGCGGCATGAAGAAGAAGAGGCCCAGCCACCCGGCCAGGATGCTCAGGGTGAAGAACTGCCCCAGCACCTCGCGCGCGGAGCCGAGGTCGACGAGGTAGATGATCGCGTGCACGGCGGCGTAGGCGAAGGCCGCAACGCCGAAGTAGCGGCGGCGGTCCAGCAGCCACCGGAAGAACCTCCACCGCGGCGCCAGCATCACCAGCGGCGTCATGATCATGGCAATGATCATCAGCCGCGCGGAGAACTCGCCGGACTCGTGCAGGGCGTCCGCCGCGGCGTGGTCGCCACCCGCGAGGAGCGCCGAGGCGATGGGGAGGGATGGCAGGCACAGCACGGCCCAGATGAAGTAGCGTGAATCCAGTCCGGTCCGCACAAGGCCCACTATGCACCCCAACGGCGCACCATGTTCTTGATCGGCGTGCGCCGCCGTTTAGGAGAACGGAAGCGAAGTCGGCGGGTTAGCGGCGTTAGAGCGCCGACGGCATTTGTGACGGTGCCGAAAGCCGAGGCCCGCCCGGTCCTGGCGCTCCGCCGCGACGAAGTCCCGGGCATCTCGATAGGCGGCGCGGACCAGTCCCACCAGCCCATCGGTGTCAATCTCAACGCCCGGACGCAGCTTGACATGGCGCATTCGCTTGCCTGCGCCCTCCAGCAGGCCGAGGGGGTCCGGCAGAAACGCTCCCATGAAGAACCCAACCCCCACATAGGCGAACGGCACGTCCTGCACGCAAGCGGTCGGGTAGCCGTCATGCATCAGCTCCACCACATCTCCGCCGCAGTCGCGGATGCGCGAGAACCACGAATGTGCAATGGAGCCGAGCGCATCCGTGTGCTCGGCGAACCAGGCATCTACGGCAGGGTCGCGCGTCACGGCTCCGTCGAAACGCAGTCTGGACTCCATACGAGGTTTTCCCCACCTTGCAGCAGTTGGCTGAATTATAGGCCGACCGGGTCGTTGGTGGCTACCGTGGGTCCGAGCGGTTGAGGAGTGCGTTACCCCTCGCCGCGCGCGCCGTCTGCCATGAGCGCCGCACGTGCCGCGGCCAGCCTCGCGACGGGCACGCGGTACGGCGAGCAGCTCACGTAGTCCAGCGGCAGGGTGTGGAAGAACTCTATGCTCTTCGGGTCGCCGCCGTGCTCGCCGCAGATGCCCATGGAGATGCCGGGCCGCGCCTGGCGGCCGAGCCTGCAGGCCGTGCTGATGAGCTGCCCCACGCCGTCGCGGTCGACCACCTGGAAGGGGTTCTCCTCCAGGATGCCCGCTTCCTCGTACCGCTTCAGGAACTTGACCTCCACGTCGTCGCGGCTGAAGCCGAAGGTGTTCTGCGTCAAGTCGTTGGTGCCGAAGCTGAAGAACTCGGCCGACTCGGCGATCTGGTCGGCGATGAGCGCCGCCCGCGGGATCTCGATCATCGTGCCGATCTCGTAGGACTGGGTATTGCCCGTCTCCTCCTGGAACTCGCGGATCGTCGCCTCCAGGGTCTCCCGCAGCCGCTTGAACTCATTGGTGTGCGACACCAGCGGGATCATGATCTCCGGCGCGACGGGGATGCCCTCCTCCGCCACCTGCGCGGCCGCGCGGATGATGGCGCGGACCTGCATGGTGTAGATCTCCGGGAAGATGAGGCCCAGGCGGCAGCCGCGCATGCCGATCATCGGGTTGGACTCGCGCATCTCGTCCACGGCGAAGAGGAGGTTCTGCTTCTGCTCCAGCTCGTCCGGGTTCTCGCCGGTGACGCGAAGCTCGATGACCTCGCCGAAAAGCTCGTCGCGGGACGGCAGGAACTCGTGCATGGGCGGGTCGAGCAGACGGATGACGACGGGCTTGCCCTTCATGGCCCGCAGGATGCCGACGAAGTCTGCAATCTGGAACTCCTCCAGCTCCGCGAGGGCGTTGAGGTACCGCTCCCACGCGACGTCGCCCTCCTGGATGATGATGGCGGCGTGGGCGGCCAGCATGCACTCCCGCACGATGGAGAGGCGGTCCTGCTCGAAGAACATGTGCTCCGTGCGGCAGAGGCCGATGCCCTCCGCGCCGTAGTTCATGGCCACTTCCGCGTCGCGGGGGTAGTCGGCGTTGGCCCACACCCCCAGCCGGCGGGTCTGGTCCGCCCACTCGAGCAGCGTCACCAGGTCCTCGTCGTCTTTGACGGAGGGCGCGATGGTGGCGATGCGCCCGGCGAAAACCTCCCCGGTCGCGCCGTCGATGCTGATCTCCTCGCCCTCGCGGACGGCGAAGTCGCCGCAGACGAACACGCCCTCCTCGGGCCGCACCTCGAGCAGCTCCGCGCCCGAGACGCACGGCTTGCCGAGCCCGCGGGCGACGACGGCAGCGTGGCTCGTTGCGCCGCCGCGGGATGTGAGCACGCCCTTCGCGGCGATGAGGCCGTGGACATCGTCGGGGCTGGTCTCCGGGCGCACCAGCACGACGCTCACGCCGCGCTTGCCCTGCTCGGAGGCCTCGTCGGCCGTGAAGACCACGCGGCCCGTCGCGCCGCCGGGGGATGCACCCATCGCGACGGTGATGAGCTGCCCGGCCTCGGCGGCGGCGTCCTTCGCTTGCGGGTCCAAGCGAGGGAGCAGCAACTGGTAGATCTGGTCCGGCTCCACCCGCATCAGGGCCTCGTCCTTGCTGATGAGGTCCTCGTGGTACATGTCGACGGCCATCTTGACCGCCGCCTTGGCGCTGCGCTTGGCGGAGCGGGTCTGCAGCAGGTAGAGCTTCCCCTGCTCCACCGTGAACTCGACGTCCTGGGCGTCCCGGTAGTGCAGCTCGAGCTGCTGGGCCATGGTGTCGAGCTGGTCGTAGACGCCCGGCATCCGGTGCTGGAGCTCGGCGATCTTCTGGGGCGTCGCGATGCCGGCCACCACGTCCTCGCCCTGGGCGTTGACCAGGTACTCGCCGTACAGGATGCGCTCGCCGGTGGAGGGGTCGCGGGTGAAGAGCACGCCGGTGCCGCTGCTCTCGTCCATGTTCCCGAAGACCATGGCGACGACGCAGACGGCCGTGTAGAGGTCGTGGGGGATCCTGTTGTAGTTGCGGTAGTCAATGGCGCGGCGCGTCTCCCAGCTGTCGAAGACGGCGAGGATGGCGCGCTCGAGCTGGTACTTGGGCGTGTCCGGGAACGCCTCGCCGGTCGCCCGCAGCACGACTGCCTTGAACTCGTCGATCACCTGCTGCAGCGCGTCGGCGTCGAGGTCCGAGGCAAGCTTGACGCCCGCCTGCTGCTGCAGCCGCTCCAGCACGGCGTCGAAGTGCGTGGCCTCAATGCCGAGGACGACGTTGCCGTACATCTGGATGAAGCGCCGGTAGAGGTCGAGGGCGAACCGCCGGTTGCCCGTGCGCCGCGCAATGCCGTCGGCGACGGCCTGGTTGAGGCCCAGGTTGAGAACGGTGTCCATCATGCCCGGCATGGAGACGGGCGCGCCGGAGCGCACGGAGACAAGCAGCGGGTCGGCGGGCGCGCCGAAATAGCGGCCCGTCGACCGCTCCAGGGCAACGAGGGCGTCCAGCGCCTGCGCCCACATCTCGGCGGGCATGACCTTGCCGGAGTCGTAATAGGAGCGGCATGCCTCGGTCGTAATGATGAACCCCGGGGGCACCGGCAGCGACGCCGCCGTCATGTCGGCCAGGCCGGCGCCCTTGCCGCCGAGCAGCTCCCGGCGGCTGCCGTCCGCCTGCTCAAACGCGTACACCCACTGGGTCTGCTTTACCGTTTCGCGAAGCGTCATTGCCGCCACCCTGTCCTGGATTTATCCATTATGTACCGTATTGGCCCACGCGTGTTACGAAAAGGTTACATTCACGGCCATTTTCGAGAGTCTGGGCAGTCCAAAGGACACAGTCTCGCCCTTTGCATCGCTGGACGGTGCAGTATAGCACGGCCCTGCGGGCCCCTGTCCAGCGCGGAAAATACGAATTTCGACGCAAAGTCGAGCATGGGCGATGACCAGCGGCACGGAACGCCTGCTAGAATACCGGCAATCACTGGACGCGCGGGGCGCCGCGTACGAAGGCAGGCCAGGCCGCCATGCACCTGACGCATCTGTCGCTCAAGAACTTTCGCAACTACACCTCGGCCGAGCTGACGCTCGGGCCGGGGCTGACGGTGTTCCGCGGCGCCAACGCGCAGGGCAAGAGCAACCTGCTGGAGGCCGTCGCCATGCTCGCGCTGACCAAGTCCACCCGTGCGGAGCAGGAGCGCGACGTCGTCCGCCTGGCGTCACTGGAGGACACGCCGTACACGCGCGTCTCCGGCGTTGCCGAGCGCCGGGACGGTGGCCCGGTCGAGGTGCAGATCGACATGGCGATGGCCCCCGTCGACCGCCGGGACGCGCTCGTCTTCCAGAAGCGCGTGCGCGTCGACGGCGTGCCCAAGCCCGCCGGGCAGGCGGTGGGCGCCATCGCCGCCGTGCTCTTCTCGGCGGACGACCTCACCATCGTCACCGGCTCGCCGTCGGTCAGACGGCGCTACCTGGACGTGCTGCTCTCGCTGGCGGACCGGGGGTATCTGCGGGCCTTGCAGGGTTACCAGCGCGTGATCACCCAGCGCAACCAGCTCCTCCGCCGCATCCGCGATGGGCTGGCGCGCACCCCTGAGCTCGACTACTGGGACGGCGAGCTGTGCCGGCTTGGCGCGCAGGTCACGGCGCGGCGGCGGGACGCCGTCGCGTCCCTCGCGCCGGAGGCCGCCAGCGCCTACGCCGCCATGGCCCCCGGCGACGGCCCCTTCCAGGCGGCCTACGCCCCCTCCATCGACCACGGCGGCCCGGCCGAGGAGGCCGCGGCCCACGCAATGGGCCTGCTGGCCGAGCGGCGGGGCCGCGAGGTGCAGATGGCGCAGTCGCTCGTCGGGCCGCACCGCGACGACCTGCTGCTGACTGTCGGCGGCCTCGACGTGGGGCAGTTCGGCTCGCGGGGGCAGGTGCGGACGGCGGCGCTGTCGCTGCGGCTGGCCGAGGCGGGCTACCTGCACGCCGTGCTGGGCGAGGAACCCGTGCTGTTGCTGGACGACGTGCTCTCGGAGCTGGACGGCCAGCGGCGGCAGCACGTCCTGGAGGCGGCCTGCCGCGCCGAGCAGTCGCTCGTCACGGTGGTCGAGGGCGAGGAGCCGCCCGGCCTCCACGAGGCGGTCGCCACGTACGTAGTGGAGGCGGGCGCGCTGCGGCGGGAGGGGTGACCTCATTGCCGTCGTTCCTGCGAAGCATGCCCCGTACTCCGATACGGGGGCAGGAACCCCGACGCTGGCTAAGGGCCTAGACGCCCCCTACCCCACGTCCTCCAGCGTCTCGCCCTTGCCGAGCGTGGTCTGCGCCGCGCGGACGTTGTAGACGGCGCCCATGTGTGCGGCCGCCGGCTCCGTGCCCTCCCGCAGCTCGATGGCCGCCTTCATCAGCATCTTGCGCGCCGCCATGACGGCCACGTCGTTCTCGTCAAGCTGCTCCCTGGAGCGGTCGACGATGGCGCCCATGCTCTCCTCGAGCACCAGCGCCAGCTCAAACTCGTTGGAGATGGAGGCCAGCGGGTTCGCGCCGGAGGTCTTGCGCTCGATGAGGTAGTCGTTCTCCTTGTTGCGGGCGCGCTTGTAGGTGCCCTCCTCCAGCGTCGGGTGGAAGCCGTGGCCCGCGCGGCGCTGGGAGACCTCAGCCTCCGTGAGCGGGCGTTCCGGGTGGTAGGTGATGGCGAAGACCATCGTGTTGCGGTCGTCGACTGGCACCCACGCCAGGCAGCCCAGCAGGCCGTCGCCCTCAGGCTTCGGCGTGGTGTAGAAGGGCATGAGCCACTGGTTCAGCTGCCACGCGCTCTCGTCCTTGCCGTGCTCCGTCGTTGCGCCGACGAGCAGGCCGTAGTCGGTCGTCTTGATGGCCATGGTCTGGACCGGCCTCGGTGCGGTCTGATCGTCCGACAGGCCCTGCACCAGCCGGTCCGCGGTCGACTCCACCGACGGCGGGTCGCCGAAGAGCATCTCGAACAGCAGGGACATACGGGAGCTGTCGATGCCGCCCTCGAGGCCCTGCAGGTAGTTGCACTCCTGCACGTACTTGGTGATGAAGCGGTGCCCGGCGGGCAGGTCGCCCCACTCGAACTGGGGCATCTCCGCGGACTCCTCCTTGGGGCCCATGTACACCCAGATGACGCCGCCCCACTCGTTCGCGCGGAACGCGACGGCCTTGATTTCCTTCATCATCTGCGTGGCTTCCTCGTCCGGCTCCAGCGGCATGTCGACGATGTTGCCCTCGACGTCGAACTTCCAGCCGCAGCGGGGGCAGCGCAGCCCGTTCTCCTCGTTGAAGCCGTAGGAGAGGTCGACGCCCCGGTGCGGGCACGCCGCCTCCAGGATGCCGAGCCGCCCCGAGGTGTCGCGGAACCCGACGATGTGCTCGCCGAGCAGCCGGGTGCGCGCCGGGGTGCCGTCGGGCTCCGCCAGCTCCCGCGCGAGGAATGCCGGGACCCAGAACCGGCGGAACAGCTCGCCCATGGGCGTCTCCGGCCCGATTTCCGTGACCAGTCTGTTTTCTTCCGGCGTCAGCACGGCGGCACCTCCCAATTGAACACGCGAAAAGCGGCCACATAACTATACCACACGTGGGTAGAGTCGGATTTGGGGGCCGGAGGGGCCAATTAAAAGGCCGCAACTCCGGCCCGTCAGACGCGCTCGCGTTGACTCGGAACGCCCGGCGTAAATACACTCCCTCCACCCTGGGTATGCCGAGAGATGTCCTGCCTCCGTGTATGAGCGCCGGCGTCCGCCGGAGGCGGTCTCCCGAGGATCCATTTGAGGAGGAGAGGAACGATGGCTGCGTTCGTGATAACGGAAGTGGAAATCACCAACCCTGAGGTGTACGGGCAGTTCGTGCAGCAGGTGACTCCCACGGTGGAGGCTCACGGCGGGAAGTTCGTTGCGCGGGGCGGCGCCATCGACATCATCCTGGGAGGCTGGTCGCCCAAGCGCATCGCGATCATGGAGTTCGGCAGCGTAGACCAGGTCCGCACATGGCTCAGCTCCCCGGAGTACACCGCGCTCACCGAGATGCGGGAGTCCTCCGCAAACATCAACATGGTGGTCGTCGAGGGCCTGTAGCCCCCGGCGTCACTACCCCGCGATGAGGCGCATCGGCGCGTCTCGCCCCTGACTGTCCGCCCGGTTGGGCCGCAACACAGGCCCCCTGCCGCCGCGCGACGTTTCCCTGCGGCGGCAAAGGGCCTGTCGTACCTTCAGCTTGTCTCTTGCGCCCCCCGGCGGGGAGCGGCGCCCGTATCGGCGTTCAGTGCACCCGAGCCGCCTATCCCGCCGATTCCTCCACGTACCCGGCGGAGCCCTTGTACAGCCCCCACCCAAGCAGGAGGGGGTAGATGAAGACCAGAACAGTGCAGACCGCAACCACCGGCAGCAGGGGGGCGGCCAGCAGGTCGTGGTCGATCTCAGTCAGAACGGTGGCCACGCCTGCGGTGGGCATTGCGATGATCATGATGATGGCTGCGGCCTTGTGCAGGTTCATGGACTGAATGCGCCCAAGCATGCCGATGCACAGCAGGAGGAACCCCACAGCGGCCATCAGTATCGCAATGTAGGTGATCCCAAACTTGGCAGCCTGCAGGGTCGCGGCAGTGGAGCTCAGCGCCGCAGCCTCCGTGCCGCCGGTTCCCCGGCCGATGCCGTGCTCGACGACGTGAAGGATGATGAGGTCAAGCCCCTGGGAAACCGTGATAATCACCGCAAATACGATGAGGCCGACCGCGCCCATGCGCACCAGCGTGCCCGCGCCCCTGCTGGGGGCATTCCGCCAGAGGGCGATGAACCCATAGGTGAACAGGAACATCGCCAGGACCGCAACCCACGCGGTGATTATGGTCAACATCCCCCCGTCCACCATGGCTTCCGTGAGTGCGTAGTAGTTCAGGGCATCCTCACTGGGTAAGCTCGACCCCGGGGTCAGGGGCAACAGCACGATGACCAGCACAACACCGGCCATCAACGCCAGACCGCTCAGCTTGTTGTCCGTCAACGAACCCACGCTGCACCTCCTTCGGCGTTTCCGTGTCTCCGGCTTCCCGCGGACCGTCACGGGAATAATACATACAATGCCCCGTAGTCTCAATGCGTCTCAGGAAAGGCCTCCGTTTGCAGCTAAAGACGCCGGACCCTATACTGGCACAGCCCAACAGCCACCCAAAGCGGGCAAGGAGCGCGCCATGACCATCTTCCTGAGCAACGACGACGTCCGCACCCTCCTGCCCATGGACGAGTGCATCGACCTGATGGAGCAGGTCTTCCGCGACGAGGCCGACGGCAAGGCCGTCAACCTGCCCCGCCAGCACCTGCCGCTGCCGAAGGGGTTCCACCGCACGGTGCAGGGCATCGCCGAGGGCTTTGGCGTCTACGGCATGAAGACCTACGGCAGCGACCGTCGCCCCAACGCGCCCAACCGCACCCGCTACCTCGTGCTCCTCTACAGCCTCGAGACCGGCGCCCTCGACGCCATCGTCGACGCCCGTGACCTTGGCCAGATCCGCACCGGCGCCGTCAGCGGCCTCGCCACCAGGTACATGGCCCGCGAGGACGCCGCCACCCTCGGCATCATCGGCACCGGCTGGGAGGCGCGCGCGCAGATCGCCGCCATGAATGTCGTGCGCAACATCAGCCATGTGAAGGCCTACAGCCGCTCCGCCGAGAACCGCGAGGCCTTCAGCGCCGAGATGCGCGAGAAGCACGGGCTCGACGTAGACCCCGTCGACTCCGCCGAGGAGGCCGTCCGCGACGTGGACATCCTCGTCACCATCACCGGCGCCAACGAGCCCGTCATGCAGGGCGAGTGGCTGCAGGCCGGCATGCACGTCAACGGCATCGGCGCGACGGGCGCCAACCGCCGCGAGCTCGACGTCGAGGCCGTCCGCCGCGCCGACCTCGTCGCCGTCGAGAACATGGAGCAGTCCAGGATCGACAGCGGCGAGCTCCTCTACGCAGAGAAGGAAGGCGCCTTCGACTGGTCCCGCGCCGTCGCGCTGGCCGACATCGTCGTCGGCAACGCGGCGGGCCGCCCCTCGGCCGAGGCCATCACGCAGTTCAACGCCCTCGGCGTCGGCACAGAGGACCTCGCCGCCGCCGCCATCGTCTACTGCAAGGCCATCGAGCGCGGCATCGGCAGCGAGCTGGCGATGATGTAGGGCCGCACACCGTCCGTTCGCCCTGAGGGAAATCGAAGGGCGAACAGCTGGCCGCGCGTTACGGCGCTAAATCCTGCACAATACCCCCATGACCGGCCCTGAACTCACCATCCTCAACTGGCTCCTCGCCGCCTCGCCGCTTGTCGTGCTCGCGGGGGCGATGCTATGGTTGAACCGGCCCGCCGAGCAGGCCGGCGCCGCGGCCTTCGCGCTGGCCGCCGCCCTCGCGCTGCTGGCCTTCGGCGCCGAGCTCGGCCACGTCGGCATCGCCGCCGCCAAGGGCGCGAATCTCGCCGTCTTCGTCCTCTCCATCGTCTGGGCCGCCGTCTTCCTCTACAACATCCTCGACCGACTCGGCGCCATCGACGCCGTGGGCCGCCACATGGCCGCGCTCTCCAACGACCAGCTCGCGCAGGCGCTCATCATCGGGTGGGGGTTCTCCAGCACGATACAGGGCGTCACCGGCTTCGGCGTGCCGGTCGCCGTGTCGGCCCCGCTGCTCGTCATGCTCGGCGTCCCGCCCGTCCGCGCCGCCGCGATGTCCCTCGTCGGCCACGGCTGGGCCGTCACCTTCGGCTCCCTCGGATCTTCCTACTACACCATCCAGCTCGTCACCGGCATCGAGGAGACCGTCATCGCGCCGCACATGGCGCTCCTCTTCCTGCCCGTGACCATCGCGAGCGGCATGCTCGTCGCGCACATCCAGGGCGGAATGCGAGCCGTGTGGCGCAGCCTGCCCGTGGTCGTCGTCGCGGGCGGCGTCATGGGCGGCACGCTGTACGGGCTCGCGCTGGCGGGCGCGCCGCAGGTGGCGTCGCTGGGCGCGGGCATGCTCGGCACCGCGGTCCTCGTCGTGCTGACGCGATCGCCGCTGCTCGTCGGTGCGCGCCGAGCCGACACGACGCCGGTCGTCGAGGCGGCGGACGGCGCGGGCATGCCCCCGGCGCTGGCTTTCACGCCCTACTTCCTGGTGGTCGCCCTCAGCTTCGGCGCGCAGGTGGGCCCGGTGAAGGAGGCTGTCAGCGGCCTGCGGCTGGCCCTCGACTCCCCCGGCTTCACAACGGGCCAGGGCTTCACCGTCGCCCCCGCCGGCGGCTACGCGGCCATCGGGCTGCTCGCGCACCCCGCGCCCCTCATCCTCATCGCGACGGCCGTGAGCGCGGCCGTCTACATGGTAACGAAGCGATGGCGCGGCGGCCTCGTCTCGGGCGCGCTCCGGTTCACCTTCGACCAGTGCGCGGGCACGACGCTGGGGGTGCTGGCGATGGTGGCGATGGCCGTCGTCATGGCGGACACGGGCATGACGGTGCTGCTGGCGCAGGGCATCGCGAACGTGTCCGGGCCCTTCTTCCCGCTTGCGTCGCCCTTCATCGGCCTGCTGGGCTCCTTCATGAGCGGCAGCAACACGAATTCCAACGTCATGTTCGGGCTGCTGCAGGTGGAGGCGGCGAGGGCGCTGGGCATCGGCTCCGTGACCATCGCGAGCATTCAGTCGATCGGCGGCTCCGTCGGCAGCTCGATGGCCCCCGCCAAGGTCGTCGTCGGCGCGACGGTCGCCGGCCTCGGCGACGAGGTGCGCAGCATCTTCCGCATCGTCGTCCCGTACGTGCTCGCGCTCGTGCTCCTCGCGGGCATCGAGGCCCTCGTAATCGTGCGCTTCCTCACGTGGCTGGAACGCTAGGGGTCTTGAAGTCCGTTCGCCCTGAGCCCGTGGAAGGGTCAACCGGACGGACGGGGCCGCCAGTGCAGCCCTACTTCTCCTTGACCAGCCAGTAGTCGCCATCCGGCGACGCTACCAGCTCGGAATCGAACTTGTCCTCGGGAAACAGATCCGTCAACGACTCGTGGGTCTCACCCTCGTTTACGGCTTCAAACTCTTTGCCATCGCGTTGGATGACCAGCATGCGCCTTGCGCGTGACTCAGTAGTCATGTCGAGCACCCTCCCTCTTCGAGGTCAATTGAAGGCATCAGCACAGTCCCGCTTCGCGGGAATTCTACACCTTTTCGAGGCGCCCGCAGCCCCCGCCGCAAGCCCCGCGCTAATACGACCGCGGCATCCCCAGCACCCGCTGCCCCAAGTACGCCAGCACGAGGTTGTTGTTGATGGGCGCGACGGTGTACAGCCGCGTCTCCCGGAACTTCCGCTCCACGTCGTACTCGTCCAGGAACCCGTACCCGCCGTGCGTGTCGAGGCAGACGTTCGCCGCCTCCCACGACGCCTGCGACGCCAGCAGCTTCGCCATGTTCGCCTCGGGCCCGCACGGCTCGCCCGCGTCGAACTTGGCCGCCGCCTTGTGCCGCACCAGGTCCGCGGCCTCGACGTGCGCGTACGCCGCCGCGATGGGAAGCTGCACCCCCTGGTTCGCGCCGATGGGCCGGTCGAACACCACCCGCTCCTTGGCGCGAGCCACCGCCCGCTCGATGAACCACCGCCCGTCGCCGATGCACTCCGCCGCGATCAGGATGCGCTCGGCGTTCCACGAGTCGATGACGCACCGGAAGCCATTGCCCTCGCCGCCCACCATGTGGTCCGCGGGAACCTCCAGGTTGCGGAACGTGACGGCGTTGGTGTGGTTGTTCATCATCACCCGCAGCGGCCGCACGTCGACGGCGTCCCCCGCCTCCCGCAGGTCGACGAGGAAGAGCGAGAGTCCCCGCGTGCGGTCCCGCAACTCCTCGTACGGCGTCGTCCGCGCCAGCGCCAGCATCAGGTCCGACTGCAGGACGCGGGAGATGAAGGTCTTTTCGCCGTTGATGACGTAGCTGTCGCCGCGCCGCTCGGCCGTGGTGGTGATGCGCGTCGTGTCGGAGCCCGCCTCCGGCTCCGTGACCGCGAAGGCCTGCAGCCGCAGCTCGCCCGCCGCGACGCGGGGCAGGTACGCGCGCTTGAGGGCGTCGCTCGCGTGCCGAAGAAGCACGCCCATCATGTACACCTGCGCGTGCGCCGCGTTCGCGTTGGCCCCGCTGCGGTTGACCTCCTCCAGCACGATGCTCGTCTCCGCGAGCCCCATCCCGCCGCCGCCAAGCTCCTTGGGGATCATGGTCGACAGCCACCCCTCGCGGCTCAGCTCCCGCACGAACTCCTCGGGGAAGCCCCGCTCCGCGTCGAGCCGCCGCCAGTACGCGTCGCCGTAGCGCTCGCACACCGCGCGAACGCCCGCACGCAGCGATTCCCAGTGCGCAGGGGTCTCAAAGTCCATGGGCAGCCTCCGAAGATGTTGGCGCGGGGTATTGTACACCGTGGCGTAACCACGCGACTCGGGCCAGCGCTAGCCCCCCGCCGGCAGCAGCCGCGAAAGCCTGCTCAGGAACTCCGCGCTGCGGACCTCGCGCTCCAGCAGGTAGCGGATGTCCCCGCCCTCGACGCGCTCCAGCTCCCGCGACAGCGCCCCGTCGATGCGAAGCCCGCGCACCTCATCGTACGGGTGGTCGCGGAAGAAGCGCATCACCTTCAGCGCGTTCACTGAGAGCGGCAGCAGCGGCGCCCCCGCCCGCTCTTGCGGGCCGCCAGGGTCGCCCCCCCGCGCGCACCGCGAGCACACGACGCCGCCGAGGCCCGGCGTGAAGAGGTGCTCGTCCGGCTCCACCTGCCTGCCGCACATCACGCACTGCTGCAGCTCCGGCATGTAGCCCGTGAGCGCCAGCACGTGGAAGGCGAAGTGCCACAGCAGCAGGTCGCCGTCACCCTCGTTGAGCATGTCCAGCGCGTGCAGCAGCAGGCGGAAGAGCTCCGGGTTCGCCTGCTCCTCCGGCGCGAAGGCGTCGATCAGCTCCGCGCAGACCAGCCCCCGCGCGATGCCCTCGAGGTTGCTCCGGAGCGCCGTGTGCCCGTGCAGCGTGTCGGCGCCCGTGACGACGTCCGGCCCGCGCCCCCGCGCAAGCTGCAGCGACGCGTGCACCAGCGGCTCGAGGTGCCCGGCGAGCCGGCTGTTCGGACGCCGAAGTCCCCGCGCAACGAGCCGCAGCATCCCGAAGTCGCGCGTGTACACGGTGAGCATCCGGTCGGCCTCGCCCGACGAGGCCTGGCGCAGCACGACGCCCTCGGTCTTGAAGGTGCGCGGCTTCTCGTACGAGGAGGTCACGGCTGCCCCGGCGGCCTAGAGCGTCGAGAACTCGCCGCCGCCGACCTCCAGCACCTGCGCGGTGATGTAGTCGGCGTCCGACGACGCCAGGAAGGCGATCGCCTTCGCCTGGTCCTCGGGCACTGCCGGGCGGCGCAGCGGGATGCGCTCCGAGTACTTCGCGCGTTCCGCCTGCGTCAGCGTGTCCCACCGCACGGCGGCCACCCGCGGCGTTAGCGTCAGCCCCGGCGCGACGGTGTTGGCATTGACGCCGTAGGACCCCGCCTCGTTCGCGATGCGGTTCGTCAGGCTGACGATACCCGCCTTCGCCGCCACGTACGACGCAACGACCTCGCTCTTGCCGTAGCGCACCTGCGAGGAGATGTTGACGATCTTGCCCGACTGTTGCCGTTTCATATGCGGCAGCGCCGCCTGGCAGTAAAGGAAGACCCCCGTCAGGTTGAAGTCCAACACCTTCTGCCATTCCTCGAGCGTCACGTCCTCGATGCGGGCCCGGGAGTCCGGCGCTCCCGCCGTGCCGCCAATGCAGTTCACGAGTATGTCGACGCGCCCCCAGCGGTTGACGACGTCCTCGACGGTGGCGCTCACCTGCTCGGGGTCCATCGCGTTGCTGACGTAGGGGACCACCTCGCCGGCCATGCCCGTGACCTCGCCCATGAGCGATTCGAGGAGCGCGCCGTCCACGTCGACGGCCGCCAGCTTTGCGCCCTCGCCGACCATGATGCGGGCCGTCGCCGCGCCGATGCCGCCGCCGGCCCCCGTGATGATGGCTACCTTACCCTCGAACCTCATGGAATCCTCCCGGCCAGGTGGGTGTGCGGAGGCAGGATAACCCGGAAGACGTGGCACGGCTAGGGCACAAATGTGTAGGTGCAAAGATTGTGCGCCGCGAGACCCTGAACGCCCGCCCTAGAAGAAGTCCTGCCGTCCCTCGAAGGCGCGGCTGATGGTGGTCTCGTCCGCGTACTCGAGCTCCGCGCCGGTGGGCAGCCCCCGCGCCAGCCGCGTGACGCGGACTTCGAGCGGCTCCAGCAGCCGGTAGAGGTACATCGACGTCGCCTCGCCCGCCATGTTCGAGTTGGTCGCGAGGATGACCTCGCGAATGGGCTCGGCGGTGCTCGCGCTCGACTTCAGCCGCTCGATAAGCTCCGCCATCTTGAGCTCGTCCGGCCCGATGCCGCTCATCGGCGAGATCGCCCCGTGCAGCACGTGGTAGAGCCCGCGAAAGGCATTCGATCGCTCGACGGCCAGCACGTCCAGCGGCTCCTCCACAACGCAGATGGTCGTGCGGTCGCGGTTGGGGTTGGCGCACAGCGGGCAGGGGTTCTGGTCCGTGATGTTCTGGCAGTGCACGCACAGGCTGACCAGGTCCTTCACCGCGAGAATCGCCTCCGCGAGCGCCTTGGCCTCGCGCGCCGGCATCCGCACCAGGTGGTACGTCAGCCGCTGCGCGTTCTTCGCGCCGATGCCGGGCAGCTTGTGCAGCTCGTCCACAAGCCGCACCACGGGCGCCGCCGCCGGAAGCCCGCTGTTGTTGCCGCTGGTGGTCATGGAGTGTCCTGCATCGTCCTCGAAATGCTGTCAATCAATTAAGCACATCCGCTTCCCCAAGCCAGCGGACGTTGCTGAATTGGAGGCTTGCCGCGCGATAGAACCGCTCGTCAGCCGTCCACAGTTCGCCATCCAGAGCTTCCGCAAGGGCCAGGTAGATGCAGTCGTACACGGCGGGTTGTCGCAGTTGTCTGGCCAACGCCATACCCCTTTGATGAATCCCAGGCGGTGCGTGCAACTCCAGCCGTAACTCGGGGGACAGCAAGTCATCCATCAAGGAGCTCGCCTCGTCTGCGTCCAGCGTCGACTCATGTACCCTTCGATGAAGCGCGTTGGCCACCTCGGCCACCATGAAATAAGGGGCAGCCAGCCTTGCCCCCTGTCTTCTCCACGTTGCCAGCGTTGCCCTCGCCCTATCCGAATCCTCCTCCATTACCAACCACTTGAACGCCAGACTGGCATCTACGATGACGAGTCCTTGTCTGGAAACAACCACCCGTCCATCTCCCTCTCACGGATTTCGCGGCCCTCTCGAATGTAGTCGACCGCAGTCTTGGTGGTGGGTTTTGCTGAACCGTACTTTCTGCGCGTTGCCTCAAACATGGCGAGGACGGTGTCCTCCTCTACGCCTTCACCCTTGGCGGCGCCCTCCGCCCCCTCCCCCACGTCCTGCGCGAGCTCCTTGTCGATCGCCTCGCGGCAGTACACGCTGACGCTGACGCCCTTCGCGGCAGCAGCAGCCTTCAGGCGCCGCTTCGTCTCGGCGTCCACGCCCAACGTGACCTTTTCTTTGTGCTGTTCCATGCCTGTATAAACCTCTGGGCTACGCGAAGGACGGTTCCCGTCAAATAGCATACACCCGTCGCCGGCAAGCTACGAGCATCCTGGTCGGCGGGCCGGCGGTGAGGCGTCCCTACCCCAGCCCCGGAATGTTCATCCCGCCGGTGATGGCCGCCATCTTCTGCTGCGCCAGGTCCTGCGACTTCTGCAGCCCCTCGTTGACCGCCGCCATGACCATCTCCTCCAGCACCTCCACGTCGTCCGGGTCGACGGCCTCGGGGCTGATGGTGATGGACGTGACGGTCTGCTTGCCCGTGACGACGGCCTTCACCATGCCGCCGCCCGCCGTCGCCTCCACGGTCTCCTGTTCCAGCTCCTCCTGCAGCTTGGCGAACCGCTGCTGGAGCTGCTGCGCCTGGCGCATCATGTTCCGGTTCATTCCGGCTCCTCCTGTTCTTGGATGACTCTGGCGCCCAGGTTCACGGCGCTGCGGACCAGGTGCCCATGCGCGTTGCCCGGCTCGCCATTGGCCTCTCCGGCCTCCAGCCGCAGCCCGAACTCGCCCCCCAGCGCGCCCGCGATCGCCTCCGACACGGCCTGTCTGCTCGGCGGGTGGTCCAACTCCTCCTGCAGCCGGTCGCGGTTGGGCGCGTTCTTGAACACCAGCACCAGCGTGGCGTCCTCCACGTACCGCTGCCGACAGTCCAGCAACAGCGACCCTATCGTGTACTTCTTGCCCCGGTACCGCCGCAGCGGCTGCACCAGTGCCGACCACTCGGCCTCCTGCACGGCGCGAGCGCCCGCCGGGACGGGCGGCGGAGGTTCCGGCACGCGAACACCCTCCTCCGGCGCGGGCGCGTAGTCCCGTCGAGGCGGCGCGTCCATTGCCGGCCGCCCGACCGGCGGTCCCGGCGCTCGCGCGGACTCCCCGCCGCCGCGAGCCGGTTGCGGCGCGCGAGGCGGCGGTTGAGGCGGCGGTGTCGCGGCCACGGGGGCCGGAGAAGCGACTGCTTGCGACGGGGCCAGCTCCTCCGGCGGCGACGCCGCCTCGATGACCGCCAGCTCCAGCGGCAGCCACGCCGGGCCCTCGCCCCCGCGCACGTTGGCGCGGCCCACGAGCCGCATGGCGCGCAGCAGCGCGTTCCAGTCCGCCGACGCCGCGATCTCCTTCACGGCGTCCTGGTCGTCGGCCGACTCCTCGGCCCCCCCAACGCCCGACTTCTGCAGCAGCACGGCCCGCAGCCGCTCGACCACCTGGCGGTGGAAGGGGCCCGGCTCCAGCCCGCCCGACGCCGCGTCCGACGTCACCCGCAGCGACTCCTTCAGGTCGCCGCCGAGCACGTGCCGCACGAGCTCCAGCGCGCGAGGGTCGCGGCTCAGCCCCAGCAGTTCCTCCACGCCCGGCATGGTGATGCTGTTGCCGTAGGAGAGGGCCGTCTGCTCCAGGATGTTCAGCGCGTCCCGGACGCTGCCGCCCGTCGCCCGCGCAATGGCCGAGAGCGCCTGCGGGTCGCACGCGTAGCCCTCGCCCTCGCAGACGGTCTGCAGCCGCGCCTGCACGTCCCGCGGCGCGATGCGGCGGAAGTCGAAGCGCTGGCACCGCGAGACGATCGTCGCCAGCACCTTGTGCGGCTCCGTCGTGCACAGCACGAAGTAGGCCCACGGCGCGGGCTCCTCCAGCGTCTTCAGCAGCGCGTTGAAGGCGAAGTCCGTCAGCATGTGGACCTCGTCGATGATGTACACCTTGGCGCGCCCCCGCGCGGGCCCCGCCCCGAACACGCGCTCCTGCATGCTCCGCACGTCGTCGATGCCCCGGTGGCTCGCCGCGTCCATCTCGATGAGGTCGAGGGCGCGGCCCTCGCTCACGTCCGTGCAGAAGGAGCAGGTGTTGTCCGGGTCGCCGTCGTTCGGCCCGTTCGCCGGGTCGAGCCCCTCGCAGTTCAGCGCCTTGGCCAGGATGCGCGCGGCCGTCGTCTTGCCCGTCCCGCGCGGCCCGCAGAACAGGTACGCGTGCGCCACGCGCCCCTGGCTCACGGCCTGCCGCAGCGTCTGCACCACGGCGTCCTGCCCGGACACGTCCGCAAAGCGCTGGGGCCGCCACTTCCTGTAGAGGACCTGCTCCGCCACTGCTGCCTGCCTTGCCTGTTACGCCCCGGCCTTGGCCGGAGTCCGTGTCTTTTCGAGGGTGCCGGCTCGCTCGAGGGTGCCGGCTCTCGCAAGAGCGCCGGCTCTCTCAAGAGCCGCATCCTGCAGCGCGAACATCTCGCGCTCCTCATCGGGCTCCGCGTGGTCGTAGCCCAGGAGGTGCAGGACGCCGTGCGCCACCAGCATCTCCACCTCGGCCGCGGCGGGCCGCCCGGCCTCCCGCGCCTGCCGCTTCGCCTGCGGGTACGAGATCACCACCTCGCCGAGCTCCTCGATCCCGCCGTCCGGGCTGGGGAAGTCCGGGAAGTCCTCGTCGTCAGGCTCGTCCCCGCCGCCCGTGGCGGCGCTCTCCCCCATGTACGGCCCCGCGTGGTGCGGCGAGAACGACAGCACGTCGGTCACCGCCGACTCGCCCCGGTGCCGCTCGTTCAGCTCCAGCAGCGCCTCGTCGTCCGCGATGACCACGCTGACCTCGCGCCCGTCCGGCGACGCCCCGGCCGCCTCAAGCGCCGCCTCCGCGACTTCGCGCAAGCGACGCTGCGTGACGCAACGCCTGAATGACGGGAACACCAACACGCTGATGCGGGATGCACGGGGAGGCACTGAATCGCTCCGTTCTCTACCCCGCCCACAAGGACGGGCTGCCGCCGGGGCGGATGCTGAGGGGAATGGTAGCATAGCGAACCCCTCGCAAACAGGGCGGCGCGGAGCGGTTGCCAGCACAACCCACCCCGCGCCGGACGCTCCCGCAACGTGTCCCTGGAAGCTAGTCCTCTTCCGGCAGCAGCACCACCCGCATGTATTCGTCGAGGCTGAAGTAGCGCAGCGCCACTTCCTCGATGTCCTCCAGCGTCAGGGCCTCCAGCGCCGCCTCATAGTCGAGAATCGCCGCGAAGTCCTCACCCCGCTGCGCGGCTGACGTTATCTGGCCGAGCCAGAACCCGTTCTGCCGCAGGCTCTCCTCTCGACCGGACCGCAGCAGCTCCTTGGCCGTGTCCAGGTACTCCTGCTCGCCGCCGGCCCGCAGCCACTCCACTTCCTTCAGGACCTCGGCGAACAGCTCGTCCGTCCGCGCGGGGTCGCTGCCGAAGATGATGGAGATCAGGTACTCCGCGTCCGGCAGCGAGTTGCCGCCCGCGTTCGCCCAGATGCCGTAGGTGCCGCCGAGTTCCTCCCGCACCCGCTCTCGCAGCCGGATGCCCAGCATCTCGCCCGCGACGTTGAGCTTGAGGACCTCCCCGCGGCTCCACTCCAGGTCGCCCGCGTACACGACCACCGTGTTGGCCCGCGGCTCGATGCCGCTCCGCACGACGCGGTCCACCAGCCCCGTCGGTGGGTCGATGTCGTTGTCCCGCCACGCCTCCGCGCGCCCCGTCGTCGGCAGGCTCGCCAGGTACGTCGACGCCAGCGACCGCAACTCGTCCCAGTCGAACGCGCCGACGAATACGAACGTCGCGTCGCCCAGGTCCGCGAACCGGTCCGCGTACACCGCCTCGACGCGCTCCATGCTCAGCTCCTCCAGAAGCGCGACCGAAAGCGGACGCGCCCGGAAGTGGTCCTGGTACCGCACGATGTCGACGGTGTCGAAGAGCACGGCGTCCGGGTCGGCCGCGTTGATCTCGGCCATGCTCTGCAGCCGCGCCCGGTACCGGTCGAAGAAGGCCTCGTCGACGCGCGGCTGCGTCGCGTACAGCGAGATGAGTTGGAACATCGTCTCCAGGTCCTCCGGCGACGCGCTGCCCCGGAACCCCTCGAACAGCCGGTCGATGTAGGGCGCCACCGAGACCCGCTTGCCCGCCAGCAGCTTCTCCAGCGTGACGTTGTCGTGCGGCCCCACGCCGCTCCCGCCGACGATCGCCGCCGCATAGCGCGCCGAGACGTAGTCCTCGTCCTCCACCAGCGAGTGCCCCCGGGGCTGAACGCCCTGAACTCCACCTCGTCGTCGCGGAAGTCCGTCTGCTTGGCGATCACGGTGATGCCGTTCGACAGCGTCCACTGCTGCGCGCCGATCTCCCCCAACGGCTCCTCTGCGACGATGTTGCCCGCGCCCGGGATGACCTCCAGCAGCGGCACGTCGCCCACGGTGTCCGCGTAGGGCTCCACCTGTAGCGTGTTGGCCGTCAGGAGCTGCGCCAGCGTCGCGTCGGCCAGGGCGGTGTCGGTGCTGCCCTCGGTCTCCGCCGGCCGCACGATCAGCAGCGCGGTGTCCTCCAGGCTCGCCCATGACTCCGCCACCTCGCCGAACTCCTCCGCCGAGATCTCCGGCAGGTACTCCTGCACCAGCCCCCACTCGACCTCGATGCCCGGCGACGCCACCCCGTAGAGGAAGTGGTCTACGTACTCATTGATGTAGCTCTGCGTCGTCGTCTGCTCCCGCTGCTTGTAAGAGCTCTCATACGCCCGCTGCAGGTTGCTCTTCTCCCGCTCCAGCTCGCCCTCGGTGAACCCGTGCTGCCTGACGCGCTCCAGCTCCTCGAGCACTGCCGCCAGCCCCGCCTCGATGCCGCCCGTCTCGACCCAGCCGGAGAACGTCGCGATGTCCAGCGGCTCCGCGTACGGCCCTCGGCCCCCGTCCGCCAGCAAGTAGGGCGGATTCGCCGCCTTCGCGCGCTCGGACAGCCGCGCGTTCAGCATCTGGAACGCGAGCAGCTCCACCACGTACTCCCGGTACGCCGATTCGGTCGGCAGCGTCCGGGGGCTCAGTTTCTTGACCAGCACGAACTGCGTGCCCGGCGACTCGGCGTCGGTGAACACGTTGACCCACGGCGTCTGGTGGCCCGTGTAGTCGAATACCGGCCGCTCGGCGGCGGGCGCGGCGGCCGCGCGCTCCTGCATCGCCCCGCCCTCCGGCGGCGGCGCAAAGTGCTCCTTGATCTTCGCCTCGATGTCCTCCACGTCGAACGCTCCCACGGCGACGACGGCCATCAGTTCCGGCCGGTACCAGCGCTCGTAGAACGCCCGCAGGTCCTCCGCCGTCGCCCCTTCGACGACCGACGGCAGCCCGATGGGCGCCCGGATGGAGTAGGGCGACGTCCCGAAGATGAGACTCAACAGCGAGCTCTGGAAGCGTGACCCCCATCCTTGGCTCAGCCGCCACTCCTCCAGCACCACGTCCCGCTCCAAGTCGACCTCCTCCGGGTCGAACGAAATCGCGTACGCCCAGTCGCTGAGGATCTGGAAGGCCGTCTCAGTAACCTCGGGGTCGCCAGTTGGGAACTCAAAGAAGTACACCGTCTCATCGAAGCTCGTGTACGCGTTCAGGTCCGGCCCGAAGCCGCTCCCGATCGACTCCAGGTAGTCGACGATCTCCTGCTTCTCAAACCGCTCCGTCCCGTTGAACGCCATGTGCTCGACGAAGTGCGCCAGCCCGCGCTCGCTGTCCTCCTCCAGCACGGACCCCGCCTTCACGACCAGCGAGATCTTCCCGCGGTCTCGCGGCTCCTCGTTGTTCCGGATGTAGTAGCTCATGCCGTTGGATAGCGTCCCCTGCACCACCGCGGGGTCGAGCTCCAAGGGGACCTCGACGACCGGCTCCGGCGTCGGATCGGGCGTCGCCGTCGCGACGGGCGCCGGCGTTGGCGTGGGAACCGGGGTTGCAGGCGGCGCTACCGTCGCAGTGGCGGTCGGTGCGGGCGCAGCAGCCGTCGCCGTCGCCGTCGGCGCCGCCACGACGGTCGGCTCAGGCGCCGGTTCAGGCGTGGGCTCCTGTTCGCACGCCGCCCACACAACCGCCATCAGGGTAAGCAGAACAGCCACGATCGAAAGCTTGAACTTCACGCTCATTGCTCTCCTTGTCTCCTTGCGCAGTCCACGGGATGGGAAAAGTTGATAATGGAAGCGATTTCCTGCTGGCAGACACAAAACTGCCCGTCCAGTTCACTGCGTTGCAGATTGGACAGGCCGGACATCATTGTGTCACCCGCTCAATACCCCTGCAAGAGCCGCCGGGTAACACTTCGCTTGAATGTTGTACATACCGCCACGCCATGGGGCGGACAAACCGTCACGGCCGCTGGTGGTATGATTGATGCAGGCCAGTGAATCAATCGTGCTTGATTGTTCCACGCGCAAGCATCGGGAAAGTTAGGTACATGCCGACGTTCGACGGCCAGGGAGCGGGGTTTCCGCCGGAAGCTTCAGAAGCCATGAGCGCCTTGGGCGGCGAGGCCCAGGAGACGCTCAAGGGCCTGCTGCAGTTCTTCGAGACTGCCTCGCGGCGGCAGGTGGGGTATCCGACCAACCTGGCCTTCGACTACTCGGCTCTGCTCCCCTTCCTCCAGTACGCCGCCAACAACGTCGGCGATCCGTTCCACGCCAGCAACTACGCCAGCAATTCGCACGAGATCGAGCGCGAGGTCATCCACACGTTTGCGGACCTGATGCGCCTCCCCCGCGATGAGGCGTGGGGCTACGTCACCTCCGGCGGGACGGAGGGCAACATGTACGGGCTGTACATGGGCCGCGAGGCGTTCCCTGACGGCGTCGTCTACTTCTCGCAGGACGCCCACTACAGCGTCGTGAAGATCCTGCGCCTGCTCAAGGTCCGCAACATCATGATCAAGAGCCAGCCCAACGGGGAGATCGACTACGACGACCTCTACGAGACCATCCGCATCAACCGCGACGTGCCCGTGATCTTCATGGCCAACATCGGCACGACCATGAAGGGCGCCATCGACGACGTCACCAGGGTGCGCGCCATCCTCGACGACCTCGCCGTGACCAGCTCCTACATCCACGCCGACGCCGCGCTCAGCGGCATGGTCCTCCCATTCGTCGACGATCCGCAGCCCTACGGCTTCGACGTGGGTTTCGACAGCGTGGCGGTGAGCGGCCACAAGATGATTGGCGCGCCCCTGCCCTGCGGCGTCGCGCTGACGCGCAAGCAGTTCGTCGCCCGCGTCGCCCGGTCCATCGAGTACGTCGGCGTGCTCGACACGACGCTATCCGGGTCGCGCAGCGCGTTCGCGCCCCTGATGATATGGTACGCGCTCCAGCGTTACGGCCTCGACGGCTTCAGGGAGCTCGTGACCGGCAGCCTCGGCGTCGCCCAGTACGCCGTCGACCGCTTCAACGAGGCGGACATCCCCGCGTGGCGCAACAGGAATTCGGTCACCGTCGTGTTCCCCAGGCCATCCGACCACGTCGTCCGCAAGTGGCAGCTCGCGCCGTTCCAGGACATCGCGCACGTCATCACGATGCCGCATGTCACCCGCGAGATGATCGACGAGTTGGTCGCCGACGTCCAGAACGGCTGAATCGAGGAGGTTCGATCTTGGAACGAATCATCGTCATGGCGCAGAGCGAGGTTGGCGTCATCGCGGACATCGCCGCCGCGCTCGCCGGCGCTGGCATCAACATTCTGTCGATCAACACCGAGAACACCGGCGAGACGGGTCTGGTCATCCTGACCACGGAGGACAACGACGACGCCCTGCGCGCCCTCATGGACGCGGGCTTCCGGGCAGTCATCGACGACGTGCTCGTGTTCCGTCTGCGGGACGAGCCGGGCGCACTGGCGAAGGTCGCCCAGAACTTCAAGGACGCGGGCGTGAACATCCAGAGCCTCCACATCCTCGACAGGCACGGCGACTACGTGACCTTCGCCCTCTCCTCGGACGACCGCGCCAAGGCGGAAGCGCTGGTGGGCCCGGAAGCCCTCGTCTAGCCGGCCCGCTTCCCGCGCGCCGCCCCGGCTCCCAGCGTTCCGGCAGGGGGGGGGGGCCCCCCCCCCCCCCCCCCCCCCCCCCCCCCCCGCGC